>JBFGYD010000020.1:0-12141 GCA_041587615.1 Lysobacterales bacterium | reverse complement strand
TCGCTCGTAGGCGGCAACCACCTCGGGCGCGGCGTAACCCCGGCTCGCTGACAGGTTGACCGCGAGCGGTAGCTGTGTCTCCAGCTCGAGCTGGTCCCGACGCTGCCCCTCGGGGAGCGCCTCGGCCAGCGCGAGCGCTGCAGTCAGATGAGCGATAGCCTGCGCATGGGCCGCGCGGGAGGCCGCCAGCGCCGCGGCCTTCAGCAGATATGGAATGGCCGCCTGCCCCTGGTCCGCTTCCTTATAGTGCCTCGCGAGCCGTTCGGGCTCGGCGGCCACTACCGCGGGAAAGTGCTGCTCGAGCGCCTCGGCCACCGCTGCGTGGAGCTTTCGGCGACGCTCGCGGAGCAGGCTGGCATAAGCGGCATCCTGGATCAGCGCGTGCTTGAAGACATACACTTCCTCGCCGCCGACGTCGCTCGAATGCGCGAGGTCCGCCGCCGCCAGCTGCTCGAGTTGCGCCTGCAGGCTGTCGCCGTCGATCCGCACCACCGCGCCGAGCAACTCGCGGGAGAACTGTCGACCGATGACGGAACCGACCTGGGCGATGAGCTTGGCGGGACCCAGCCGATCCAGGCGCGCCATCAACGAATCTTGCAGAGTGCTCGGTAGAATCACCGGGGCCGCCTCCTCGCCCGCGTCGGTCTGGCTCAGCGCGCCGGACTCCAACAGGGTTCTGGTAAGTTCTTCGATGAACAGTGGGACGCCGTCGGTCCGGTTCAGGATCTGCTCACCCCAGGCTTCGGGCAGCCGGTTGCCATCGGTCAGGTGGCGGATGATCTCGACCCCGGCCCGGGCGTCAAGTTTTTCCAGCCGGATACGGGTGACGTGATCGGCATCTTCCAGGTGGTCGCTGAAATCCGGCCGGTGGGTCATCAGCAGCATCACCGGGGCGCAGGCAATTCGCGACACGCTGCGTGATATGTGCTCGAGTGTGACCGGGTCGACCCAGTGCAGATCCTCGAATACGGCCAGCACCGGCTGATTGTCGGCGAGCCCGATCAGGTTGTCCTCCAGCGCCTCCAGGGTCTTCTCGCGAACCAGCTCGGCACTGAGGTTTAGCGGTGCGTACCGTTGCTCGAGCGGGATCGAAAACAGTCCTGCGAACAGCGGCATGACCTCGGTGCACCGCTCGCCGAACGACGATCTGAACATGACCTCGAGCTTGTCTAGCTTCAGCTCCGGCGCGTCATCGGTTCGCAGCCCCGCGCCGCGCTCCATCTGCTTGATGACCGGGTAAAGCGCGGTGTCTTGAAAATACGGAACCCCGTAGTAGCGCAGCAGCAAATAGCTCTTTCGATCCAGCCGCTCGATCAGCGCGTGGCTCAGCCGAGACTTGCCGAGTCCCGCCTCTCCGCTAATGACCGCCACCTGACCGCGGCCGGACAGAGCCCGTTGCCAGCGCTCGCTCAGGCAGGCCAGTTCCTGGTCGCGCCCGACCAGCGGCGCGAAATCGGGGCTGGAATGGGTCGCGTAAAATCGACTCTCGACGTTGCGCTCCCGCAGCACCCGCCACGCTCTTACTGGCCCCTCGAAGCCCTTCAGAGACTTCTCGCCGAGGTCGACAAAGTCGAACAGGCCCGAGACGCGCGTCCTGGTCTCGCTGGACAGTACGACGCATCCCGGCTCGGCCAGCGCCTGCAGACGCGCCGCCAGGTTCGGCGTCTGACCAACCACCGCCTGCTCTTTGGCAAAATCGTCGTCCAGCAGATCCCCGACCACCACTTCGCCGGTGGCGATACCCACCCGAACGGCTAATTCCAGATCATCGCCCGCACGCATCGCTCCGACGGCGGCGCAGATATCCAGCCCGGCGCGAACGGCGCTCTCCGGATCGTTCTCGTTGGCCCGCGGATATCCGAAATAGACCAGGATGCCGTCGCCCATGAAGCGCGCGACGTGGCCGTCGAAGCGCTTGATCACCCGCACGCAAGTGTCGCGAAAGCGATTGATTACGTCGCGCAGGTCCTCGGGATCGAGTTCTACCGACATTGCGGTGGAGCCGACCAGATCGCAAAACATCACGGTGAGCTGGCGCCTTTCCGCCGCCTCGACCTCCAACGCTCGCGGCGAGTCTGCAAGAGCCCGGCGCAGCAGCTTGCGGTGGCCCAGCGAGAAACCGAGCTCTTTCAGGTCCTGCTCGGTGAGGTCCGCCAGCAGATCCAAGGAGATGTCGTTATCGCCCAGCACCGCGGCATACTGGCCGAGACCGACACGGTCGAGCCAGGACTCCAGTTCCTCATTCGCCGGTTTGTTCTGATTCATCATCGCGCCTCGCTTCGTTTTGGCGAGGTTGACGCTCGACCCCGATCGCTATCGAATCGCGTCACATTATCATTTTTTTTTCCGCTTCGGCCGCGGCTCCGCTCAAAACGGGAGCAGCCCGGCCGCCTGCAGGCCGCCGATCCGCTGGCTGCTCACACCCTCGGTGGCGGAGGTGCGATTGACGAACGCGACGTAGGCCTCCACCGACATATTGGGGTTCGCCTGCTTGGCGCGCTCCACGGCCTTGGCGGCCCCGCCGGCGTCGTTCATTCCCAGGGCGTTGGCATACAGATACCATGCCCAGGCCAGCTTTGGCTGTCTTTCGACCGCGTGCTTGGCGAAGCGTAGCGCCTCCTCGAAGCGCGCTTCGCAGGTATACGCCAGGGCCTTGTGGTGCATCCAGTAGGCCACCCCGGGATGCTGCGGCGCCATGGTAAGGATGCGATCGAGAATGGCGTGGGCCTCTTCCAACTCCAGCGCCTCGCCGCCAGTGACCAGCGCCGAAGCCAGGTAGCCCCACGCGCCGAAGTCGAACGGCGTCATCTCCACCACCCGTCGCAGCGTTTCGATGGCCTCCTCGCGATGGCCGATATAGGCCCAGACCGAGCCGGCCAGCTTCAGCACGAACGGATCCTGCGGCGCTCGCTCGACCGCTGACTTGGCGGCGCGGATCGCCTCCTCGAGGTCCTGTTCCGGCGATTCGCTGAGACCGCTGGAGATGCGCTCGGACAGAACCGACGCCAACGCCGCGTGGGCGCTGGCGTATCCGGGGTCGAGTTCGACCGCGCGGCGCAGCAGGACTTCGGCTTCGTCCAACGAACTGCGACTGTAGCTGAGCAGATACGCGCGAGCCTTCTGCACCAGGCTCCACGCGCCCAGATCCTGAACCTTCCCACTGCGGCCCAGTTGCAGGTTCTCGAGCAGGCGCTGGCCGCCAAACGAGGCGACGATGGCGGTGGCGATATCCTCCTCGACCTCGAGAATGTCCGCCGGCGTAGGGTTGTAGGTTTCGCTCCAAACCAGGACGCCCTGATGCGCGTCGCTGAGTTCGGCGATGACTCGAATGTGCTCGCCGCTGCGGCGTAAATTGCCGGTCAGGATGTATCGCGTGTCAAGCTTGCGACCGATTTCGCAGATGTCCGTGGCCGCGTCCCGCACGGCCTGCCCCGAGGGCCTCGGGATCACCCGGATGTCCGGCAGGCGGGAGAGCGCACGGGAGATTTCCGCTGAGATGCCATCGGCCAAGTAAGCGTCATCGGGATCTCGAGACAGCGCCTCAAACGGCAACACGACGATCGAGGCCACCGCATCCTCGGTGGCCGGCGGAGCCGCCGGCATTGACGGCGAGGGAGACGGATGCACGTCCGATCGCGGTTCGGAGGTACGCTCGACGCCGTGGGGCGTGAGGTCGAAGATCCAGGCCAGAACCAGCACCAGCGGGAGGCCCAGGATCGCCAGGACCACCACCAGCCGATGGGTCCACTCCGGCAGCAACAGCGCCGGGAAGACCACCGACGAGATTTCGATCAGCAGCCAAGCGATGACGACGTAGGCAATGGTCGCGGTGTGCACCTTGCGTTTGCGAATTTCGGCGAAGAAACCGCTGAGCTTCGATTTGAGCGAGGTCACCGCCTGTCACTCCGTCGCCAGCGCGTGCGCACAGGCGGATCAGTATTCGACCTGGGCATGGTCGATCCCGAGATCATAGTCGCGCAGCCGGTGCACGCGGGTCTCGATCTCGCCCGCGGGCGTCAGCGTCAGCGTGCGGTAGCCGGGCAGGCGCCGGTCCAGGGAAAACGTCTGACTCCCCGGCTCGAACTGAAAACAGGTCGACGGCGTGCCGAGGATCTGCAGATCTTCCTCGCGCCGTTCGACCCGCTGATGGACGTGACCGAAAAGATAGGCCTCGACTCGCGGCTGGAGCCGCATCCACGTCACGAGCCGGTCGCCATTGGCGATTCGCTGGCGGTCCAGCCAAGGGGTGCCGATGGCGATCGGTGGATGATGGCCGGCCAAAAGCACGTGGGGGGCATCGCTACCGGCCAGTTCGTCGCTCAGGCGGTCGAACTCCGCGTCGGTCAGATTGCCGCCGACTTCCCCGTCGGTGTGGGTGTCCACGCCGATCACGCTCCAGGCTCCCAGATCGACCCGTTCGATAGCCAGCCGCGCCTCGGCCATCGGCGCGCTGAGATCGTGATTGCCCGGAATGGTGAAGACCGGGCCCTGCCAATACTCATCAAGCAGCGCGCGAAATCTCTGGTAAGTCTCGACCTCGGCCTGCTGGGCGATGTCGCCGGTGATCAGCAGCAGATCGGGCTTGGCGGCTTTCATCGCGTCGGCCAGCACCGCGCGCGCGGACTCATAAGTCTTGACGCCGAGCAGGCGCTCCGCCGGGTCGGCGAACAGGTGCGTGTCGGTGATCTGGACGAGCTCGACGCTGGCGGCTTGCATGTTTGACCCGAAACGAACGCGGCTGCGGCACGCGCATTCTGTTCCAGGGTCGGGATCAGATCAATCCTGACTCGCCCCAATCAGCCGCCGGCGAACTGTTTCGGCGCGGCTATGAGATCGCGAAACCTTGCTGTTGCACCGACGGCGCGTGCAGCGGGCATGGCGAACATCCCGTCTTCCAGCGCAACGTTGACCTCGATCGACTGAAGCATCGTGAACTGGTCGTACTGGGCCTCGCCGGTGGAAAAGCGCGTCGCATGAGGAACCCGGCGCCCGTCAATCGCATGGTAGTCGTACAGATAGATGGTTTCGTCGCGCGTGCCGTCGTTCTCGACGATGCGGTCGATCAAGGATGTTTGCGCGTCGATCCAGAAATCGAACGCGCGCCCCCCTTCGGGCACGATGCGAACGCGGCGGAACGCCCGCCCGCCCTCGCTGACTTCGCCCAGGTCCGAAAGCTCGGCCGGCCAGCGCTCGGGATACCAGTAGGCCAGCATCCTTCGAAAGCGCTCGGAAACGCTGGCCTCGCGCTCGCCTTGGCTGTCCGGCGCGTGGACCTGACCGGACGGATCCCGCGACCACTGCACCGAATCGTCCAGGCCGTTGACGAAGCGTAACGTGCCGACCGTGGCGTCGCTGACGTAGCGACCGGTGGTCAGGTCGGTGACGGTCTCGGCCGTCCCGCTCATGCCGGGCAGTTCGATTCCGAAACGGGCGCGGCTGGACCGGACGTCATCCCAGGCGGCGCCGCCGGCGGCCAGATGCGATTTTTCGAGCCACCGGCGGGCCGCATCGGCGCCCTCGCCGCTACCAGCGGCAGCGCCGGTGAGCAGCAGCGCGGCCGCGAGCAGACACTTGATCATGGCGATTCTCCGAATTGCCGATTGACCGATACCGCCATCTTAGAACGGGTCGGCGTCAACCGTATGTTCCGAAAGCGATACCGGGAAAGAAAACGCCGCCGGCCAAGGGGGAGCCGACGGCGCGAGGGGGCAGGTTCTGGCCGGATCAGGCGGCCAGTCTATCGAGTGCTCTTACCAGTTTGGTCCGGCGGCTGCGCAGCATCAGTTCCTTGTCGACCGATTTGTTCTGCACGTTGCGTTCCAGCAGCAGTTCTACTCGGCCAAGTTCCAGAAACAAGTCGTGAAACTTGGCGGTCCGGGGGTCGCATATGGTGGCTGTGTTTTGGCTCATGTCCGCATCTCCGAAATCCTTGGAACCGATCCTATTGCCGGGACGGAGATCATTCTTGGGCTTGGAGCGCACGTTAAAATTCGTTTGCAATCTGACGCCAAAATTCACTTCCTGTGACAATTGCTAGCCTTCCGAATCCAGCGCCAAGGAGCGCTGGTAGGCCGGGCGCGCCAGGCAGCGCTCGACGTAGCCTTCGATCGGCTTGGAGGCGGGCAGCAGGTCGAACATTTTCATGAACGCCGCGCTCGAGCCCACCATCACGTCGGCGGCCGAAAACCGATCTCCCAGCAACCACGGCCCGGGGCTGAGCCCGCCCTCGAGGGTCTTGACCATCAGGTTGAAACTGCCCCAGCCGTTGCGGTGCGGATTGGGCTCGGCGCCGGCCACCTTTTCGGACATTGCCGGTTCGATCACCCCCGGCGTGAACACCATCCAGTACAGGTAACGCCCGCGAGTCGGGTGGTCGATTGCCGGCGCCAGTCCGGCGGCGGGATATTTGTCGGCCAGGTAGATACAAATTGCGGCCGAGTCCGCCATCCGAACTTCGCCGTCTTCCAGCGCCGGGACCTTGCCCATCGGGCTGGCGGCGCGAAATTCGGGGTCGGCCCTGGCCGCCGCATCCTGGATGTCGATCGTCACCCGATCGTACGGCACCTGGAGTTCCTCGAGCATCCACACCAGGCGCGAGGCGCGGGTGCGGGGAGACCAATAGAGCTTCATGGCATACCCCCTTGACGTGATATCGTCATTGTCCATCGATCCGGCCGTTTGGGCCAGCGGACCGCGACTCAATCGCCGGCGACCGTTTGCCAGAGTCGGAAAAAATTGCCGCCCATGATCTTGCCCACCGCGTCGTCGTCGTGGCCGCGCTCGAGCAGTTCCATTGCAATCGCCCGAAACTCGGCCTCCCGGCCGAAGCCCTCCGCGTAGGCCGACATGCCGCGCAGGTCCGACGCGATGCCGACGTGGTCGATGCCGGCCACTTTAATCGCGTGTTCCAGAAAATCGACCATCGCCGAAACATCGGGAACGTATTTTCCGTGCGGCCAGATTCCGACGATGCCGCCGCGGCCGGCGATGGCCCGGACCTCGTCATCGGTCAGCGCGCGATCCTGATCCAGCATCGCCTTCAGACCCCCGTGACTGAAAATGACCGGGTCTTCGGAAAGCTCGAGCACGTCCATGATCGTTTCGGTGTTGCAGTGGGCCAGATCGATGACCAGGCCGAGGCGATTGGCCTCGCGGACCACCTCGGCGCCGAACGGCGTCAATCCGCCCGGCGAGTACGGGTAGGTTTGAACGTGCCCCAGTTCGTTGGCCCGAAAGTGCACCAGTTGGATCAACCTCAGCCCCATCCGGTGGAGTTCGTGCAGGTTTTCGATCCGGCCCTCCAGCGCGTCCGCGCCCTCCAGCGCCGGCATTACCGCGACGGCGCCCCGGCGCCGCGCCTCTTCGACCGTTCCGGGAGCGTCTGCGTGGACCGCGATGCCCCGATCGAAGGTCTGCTGGAGTCGCCGCAGGCGATCGGCCGTCAGCGCAAAAGGCTCTCCCGGCGCCGGCTTGTACTGGCCCTTTTCGACCTTACTGCCGTCGCGCTTGAAGTAGTTGCCGCCGTAGGCCATGTCGCTGCTGATGTTGGCCACGACCAGGTTCATGTGCCGCGACCGATAGACCTCGATCTCCTCGGGGGAGATGCTCTCCACGTTAGCGCGGTGGAAGCGGCTGGGATGGGCGTGCATGTCGGCGAACACGTAAGCTGAGTTGATGCGGGCGATTTCCGCATCGATCCGCGCCGGGATCTCGGCCGGTCGGGGCGCCGGCGCAGCCGCCTCCCGGGGCTGCCAGGACGGCGGCGCGCAGCGCCGATCCTCGGGGTTCGGCATCGGTCCTGAGATGGCTTCGCACATGTAGTTCGCCAGCTTTTGGTACGCCGCGGCGGTCAGATGGCTGTCCGCCTTGGGGATTCCGTCCAGCACGGCGTCGGCGTTCAGGTGCCGCGGCAGACCGAAATTTTCCGCGGTGGCCGCGTCGGCGGGCAGCGCCGCGCGGTTTTCCCATTTCAGATAAGCCAGCATCAGCGGGATGCCGCGCTCGCGGCAAAAGCCCTCGATGCGCTCGATCTGGGCGCGAAAACGCGCGATCCGCTCCGGGGAATCGCGCAACTCCTTCTCGCGCGGCTGCTTGAACACCCGGTAGTAGGCGAAGCGGGCCAGCCGCACGAGGCTGGAGCTGACCGCGGCGTCGCCGACCCTGAACGCGTCGTCGAAGTCGTTCTTGTGCACCAGGTAGACGATCAGGTCCGGATTGAACTCCGACACGGTGCGCTCGATGTGGTCGGCGATGTTGGTCGCGTTATAGCCGGGAACCCCAAAATTGATGGCCTCGATCGACGGGTCGATCGCCTCCATTCGGCCCTGCAGCGAATCGGCGACGTCCACACCCCAGCCAAACGCCTCGCTGTCGCCGTAGGTCGCGATGCGAAACTTGTCGGACTGGGCGGCGATGTCGTCATCAGCCCGGATGCCCTGGCCGTTGATCGCCCAGGTCACCGGTCGCGGGAGCGGCTGGTGTAGTCCGGTGAACGTGATCTCGGTGTTCGGCTTCAGCCCGTAAGGCGCGACCCTTAGGTCGACCAGGTGCCGGATGGTCTCCAGGTTCGGCCCGAACAGGCGCAGTCCGACCTCGGCCAGGCCGAGCAGAAGTGCGCTGAAAAGCACCACGAAGGCAAGCCGCAGCCAGCGCGAGGGTCGCTTGTCGGTCGCCGCGTTCACAGCGGCCAGACCCACAGGATGGCCGGCATGCCGACCGCGATCACGAGCACCTCCAGCGGCAGCCCCATGCGCCAGTAGTCCCCGAACTGGTAGCCGCCCGGGCCCATGATGATGGTGTTGTTCTTGTGCCCGATCGGGGTCAGGAAAGCGCACGAGGCGGCGACCGCCACCGCCATCAGGAACGGATCGGGGTTGACCCCCAGCCGCTGGGCGATGTCGACCCCGATCGGGGCGGCGATGAGCGCGGTGGCGACGTTGTTGAGCACGTCCGACAGCGTCATCGTGACCACCATCAGCACCGTCAGCACCACCACCGGACCGAAGCCCTCGGTCCACGAAACGATCAGGCCGGCGATCAGCGCGGTGCCGCCGCTTTCCTCGAGCGCGGTTCCTATCGGGATCAACGAACCCAGCAGCACGATCACCGGCCATTCGACCGCCTCGTAAATCTCGTGCAGCGAGATGATCTTGAACAGCACCATCAGCACCACGGCCGCGGCCAGCGCCACCGCCAGGTACACCAGGCCGAAACTGGCCAGCGCGATGGCGGTGGCGAAAATGCCGATCGCCAGCCACGCCTTGTGCCGGTGGATCACTTCCAGCCCGCGCTCGGCCAGCGGCAGGCAGCCGAGCCAGGCAGCCACTTCCGGCAGGCGTTCCTTGGGACCCAGCAGCAGCAGGATGTCGCCGGCCTCGATTTCGAGCTTGCGCACCCGCTCGCGAAAGCGCTTGCCCTGGCGCGACACGCCGAGCAGGGTCACGCCATGGCGATACAGCAGCTTCAGGCTCAGCGCCGAGCGGCCGGCGATGCGCGCGCTCTGGGGGACCACCACTTCGATCAGCGTCAGCAGGTCGCTGGCCAGCCCGGCGGTGCGCTTGTCGTCGCCGGCGTACTTCAGTCCCAGCGCGCCGACCAGTTCCTCGATCGCCTTCGGACCGCCCTGCACGACCAGCGTATCGCCCTTGCGAATCTCCTCGCGCCGGGCAAATCCGGGCAGCCGCTTGCCGCGCCGGATCAGTCCGAGGATCGCGACCCCGGCTTCCTCGGCGGCATCGTCCAGTTCGCGTACCCGCTGCCCGATCGCCTTGGAACCCTCCGAGACGATGGCCTCGGCCACGTAGCCCTCGAAATCCTTCAGCTCCTGGGCGGTGTCGTGGCGCCCGCGTTCGGCCGGAATCAGGCGCCAGCCGGCGACCGCGACGTAGAGCACCCCGACCACGGCAACGATCGCGCCGACCGGAGCGAAATCAAACATCGCGTAGGCCTCGCCCAGTTCCTGCTCGCGAAAGGTGGCGATGACGATATTTGGCGGGGTGCCGATCAGCGTGATCATGCCGCCCAAGATCGACGCGAACGACAGCGGCATCAGGGTCAGCGCCGGCGAGCGCTTGGCGCGCGCGGCGGCCTGCATGTCCACCGGCATCAGCAGCGCCAGCGCGGCGACGTTGTTCATGACCGCCGACAGCGCCGCGCCCACCCCGGACATCACCGCGATGTGCGACCACACCGCGCGGCCGGCGTTGATCAGGTGGCGGGTCAAAAGCTCCACCGCGCCCGAGGCCGACAGGCCGCGGCTGACGATCAGCACCAGCGCGATGATTACCGTGGCCGGATGACCGAAGCCGGAGAACGCCGCCTCGCGCGGCACGACGCCGGTCAGAAGCGCCACCACCAGGGCCCCGAACGCGACCAGGTCGTAGCGAAATCGGCCCCAGATCAGCAGCCCGAACAGGACCGCCAGCAGGCCGAACAGGATGATCTGATCAACGCTCATCGAGCGTCCTTTCCTGGTAGAGCTTTTGGCTCTGAGCGATCACGAACTGATGGATCGCATCAGTCTGCCCCTGGTCGAGGTATTTCCCGAAACCGACCATGCCGGCGTGCTTGAGCAGTCCGTCGCGCACGATCGGATCCCAGATCGCGTGCTTGGCCGGGTCCAGATAGCGCAGGTCCGGGGTTACGCCGCCGCCGACCGCGCCGTCCCCGTGGCAGACGCCGCAGCGGTCGGTGTAGAGCTTCTGACCGAGCGCGACGGTGTCGGCGTCTGCGGTCAGCGGTGGCGGTTCGGGCGGGAGCAGCCGCGGCCCGTCCAGGGGTGGCGGCAGGGACGCCGTACCGCCGAGCTTGAAGGCCAGAATCCGGCTGACGTTCGTGCGCATGGATTGCTTCAGCCCGGCGCCGCCGACCAGCGGCCAGACCCCGCCCCAGCCCGCTAGCACCGCGACGTATTGCTCGCCGTCGACGCGATAGCTGACGGGCGCGGCGACGACGCCGTTCCAGGTCCGCGCGGACCACAATCGCTCGCCGTTGTCGGCGCGGTAGGCGACGAACTCACCCCGGGCGTTGCCCTGGAACACCAGATTGCCGGCGGTCGACAACAGCCCGCCGTTCCAGGCCTGGTCGTGCTCGACCCGCCAAATCTCCTTTTGCTGAACCGGATCCCAGGCCAGGATTCGGCCCTGAACCATGGCCAGGATCGCCGCCCGCGTCGGCGGATCCTCCGGGATCGCGGCCGCGACCGCCTCGACCCCGGTGTTCCACAGGCCCGGAACCCGTTCGAACTCGGGATCGTGGGCATAGACGAACGGCAGCTCCTGCGCCGGCAGGTACACCAGCCCGGTGGACCGGCTGTAGGACATCGGATGCCAGCTATGCGCCCCGACCGGACCCGGCAGCGCCAGCGCCGGCGCCGGCGCCTCCTCGAAGCGCGCGCCCGGGGTCTCGACCGGGCGGCCCGAGCCGGGGTCGATACGGCTGGCCCATGTGACCTGGACGAACGGTTCGGCGGAAATCAACGCGCCGGTGGCCCGATCGAGCACGTAGAAGAAGCCGTTCTTCGGCGCCTGCATGATGACCTTGCGGGATTTCCCGTCGATGTCCAGGTCGGCCAGGATCAGGTGCTGGGTCGCGGTGTAGTCCCAGGTTTCCCCCGGGGTGGTCTGGTAGTGCCAGACGTAAGCGCCGGTGTCGGGATCGAGCGCCACGATCGAGGACAGAAACAGATTGTCGCCGCCGCCGGGGCTGCGGATCTGGCGGTTCCAGGGGGCGCCGTTGCCGGTGCCGATGTACAAGAGATCCAGTTCCGGATCGTAGGCCATCGAATCCCACACCGTCCCGCCGCCGCCGTAGTCCCACCACTCGCCGGTCCAGGTCTTGGCGGCCGTCTCCATGGCCTCCGATTCGAAGCCGTCGGCGGGGTTGCCGGGCACGGTGTAGAAGCGCCACGCGAGTTCACCGCTGGCCGCGTCGTAGGCGGACACGTAGCCGCGGACCCCGAAATCGGCCCCGCCGTTGCCGATCAGGACCTTGCCCTTGACCACCCGCGGCGCGCCGGTGATCGAATACGGCAGGGTCGGATCGGTGGTCTGGACCGACCACTCGAGTTCGCCGCTGGCTAAGTCCAGCGCCAGCAGGCGACCGTCCAGCGTGCCGGCGTACACGATATTGCCCCAGATGGCC
>JBFGYD010000019.1:0-12182 GCA_041587615.1 Lysobacterales bacterium | reverse complement strand
CCCTCGCCGCTGGTCGCGACCCTGATCGGCGCCGCCGGCGGGGCGCTGGTGGTCGCTTCCATCGTCACCCTGGACAAGTTTAAGATCGACGATCCGGTCGGGGCGATTTCGGTCCACGGGGTCGTCGGTGTGTTGGGCCTGCTGGTGGTGCCGCTGACCAACGGAGAGGCCTCGTTCGGGGTCCAGCTCATCGGCGCGGCGACGATCTTCGCCTGGGTGTTTCTGACCAGCTTCGCCGTGTGGCTGGGACTCAAACATACGCTGGGCATCCGGGTCAGCGAGCAAGATGAAGATCTTGGCGTAGACTTCTCGGAATGCGGCCTCGAGGCCTATCCCGAATTCGTCCACGGCCGAATCAAGTAAGGAGACAAGATCATGAAAATGGTGATGGCCATCATCAAGCCCTTCAAGCTGGATGACGTCCGCTCGGCCCTCGCCGAGGTCGGCATCCAAGGCATTACGGTGACCGAGGTGCAGGGATTCGGGCGCCAGAAAGGACATACCGAACTCTACCGCGGCGCCGAGTACGTGGTCGATTTCTTGCCCAAGATCAAGCTCGAAATCGCGGTCACCGACGAACGCGCCGAGGCGGTGGTCGAGGCGATATGCCGCACCGCCAACTCGAACAAGATCGGCGACGGCAAGATCTTCGTCTACGACCTGGAGCGGGTGGTCAGAATCCGCACCGGGGAGCAGGACGGCGACGCGATTTAGGGTTTGGACCGTAGCCGGGCTCCCCTCCCGGCGCCCAGCTTCCGGCCCGGGCGCGACCCGGGCCGGATTTTTGTCCGGCGGGAACTCCGCGACCCGCCCTCCGTTCCCACTCTGCGGGGCCGTCGCCCGCGCTCCTCGAATCACGACCCCAAACCAAAGGGACTATTGATACGTCTAAAGTTCATCGGCGCCGGGTATGATAGGGCGCTAGCCTTGGTAACAAATCGGCGCGGCACGCGTCGAGCAATCAAACACGCGGCAACCATTCGATGGCAGGCGCTTTTGCGACTTTGATCACGGAGATGCGGCGACGCAGGGTTTTTCGCGTCACCGCGGCCTATGCCGTGGCCGCGTTCATCCTGCTGCAGATCGGCGAAATCACGTTCGACCCGCTGGCGCTCCCCGACTGGTCTCTGAGGCTGCTGATCGTTGCCGTCTTTCTCGGATTTCCGATCGTCGTGGTGCTGGCGTGGGCGTTTCAGATCACGCCCCAGGGGATCCGGCGCGAGACCGCCGAAGGCGCGTCGCTGCTGATGGGCACGCTGCTGATCGCGTGCCTGGTGGTGCTCGACGCGGCGCTGGGTTTTTACCTGTATCGAATTTACGCCCCCGGCGTGCTGACGCCGGAGTCCCTGGAGACGGCGCCGCAGGCCCAGGCGCAACCGCTGGCGGCGCCAGAGGCCAGCGCCGCGCCACCGGGATCGATCGCGGTGCTGCCGTTCGACGATTTTTCCGAGACCGGCGACCAGCAGTATTTCGCTGACGGCATCGCCGAGGAGCTGCTCAATCTGCTGGCTCGGGTCGAGGGCCTGAAGGTGCCGGGGCGGACCTCATCTTTCGCGCTGCGCGGTCAGCATCGTGACGCCCGCGAGATCGGCCAACTCTTGAATGTGGCCTGGGTGCTGGAGGGCAGCGTCCGCAAGGGCGGCAACCGGGTTCGGGTGACGGCCCAGCTGATCAACGCTGCCGACGGCTTTCACGCCTGGTCGAACACCTTCGACCGCGAGCTGGAAGACACGATCTTGATCCAGGACGAGATCGCCCGCGCGATCGTCGACGCGATCACCGGGGACACCGAGGTGCTCGCGGCGGCCCTGGACCAGCGCCAGCAAATCGTCGATTTCGAGGCCTACAACAACTACTTGCAGGGGCGCCAGGCCTGGCAGCGGCGCACGCCGGTCGAGCTGGACCGTTCGATCGCGCTGTTTCAGCGCACCCTCGACCAGGACCCGTCCTACGCGCCGGCCTATTCGGGTATGGCTGATGCCTATCTGCTGCTGACCAGCTACGGCAACCTTTCGGCCACCGAGGCGGTCATGAAAGCCGAGCCGCTGATCAACACGGCGCTGAAGCTCGACGGACAGTCGGCCGAGGCCTTCGCATCGCTGGGCCTGATGCACTGGATGCTGGGGCGTTTCCCGCAGGCCGAGAGCTACCTGCGACGGGCGCTGCAGCTCGATCCGAACAACGTCACCGCGGCGACCTGGCTGGGCGGCCTGATCGGTGAGCAGGGGCGACTCGGCGAGCAGCGTGCGGTCCTGCAGCGAGCGCTCGAGCTGGACCCGATCAACCAGCTCGTCAACATCAACATCGCCGACAACGACCTGCGCCGCGGCGCCGTCGACGCCGGCATGGCGCGGCTGCGGCGTCAGCTCCAGATCTTCCCCGATTCGACCCTGCTGCTGCGAACCCTGGCCGCCGCCAACATCGAACTCGGGGAGTACGCGGCGGCCCACGATTTCCTCTCGCGGGCGCTGGCGCTGGCTCCCGATGAACCGGTGACGATGGCGATGATGAGTCACGTTCTGCTGCGCGCCGGGGCGCTGGAGCCCGCGCGGGAGCAGCTCGAGCAGGCTATTGCAATCGCGCCCGACAACAAAGCGGTCGAGGAGGCCCAGGCGCGTTTCCTGCTGATTTCCGACCGGCCCGACGAACTGGCCACCTACGCGATCGGCAAGCTCGAGGCGACCGGCGTTGCCGCCGGCTCGACGGCGCAGTCGCTGCGACCCTACTTCTGGCTCGGCATCTCCAGCCTGCTGAAAGGCGAGCACGACGCCGCGGTCGATTACTTCGAGGCCACCCTGGCCCGGGATGAGATTCTGCCCCCGTGGATCGCGATCGACGCGCTGACCTGGAGCGCGGCGGCGCACACCGCCCGGGGCACCGCGGCATTGGTGCCGGAGCGTCTGGCCGAGGCCGGGCGCATCGTGGAGCGCCTGCACCTGCAGGGCGTCCAGGACCCGGGGCTGAATTATCTGGAGGCCTGCATCGATGCGCTGACCGGCGATCCGGCCGCCGCGCTAGAGAAGCTGGAAGCCGCGCTGGCGGCCGGCTGGATCAGCGCCTGGGAGGCCGAACACGACCTGCGCCTGGTATCGCTGCACGGCGATCCGCGTTTTCAGGACCTGGTCAGCGATTTGCGCGAGCGCAGCGCCGAGCAGCTCTCCGCGTTGACATCGCAGGCGGTCGCCAGCAGCGGCGTTTCGCGATAGCCCGATACCGAATCAAGTTCACAAATCGCGCGGCGCGGCTGTCTATACTGATGGCTTCGGAAACGGAGGCCATCGATGCGATCATTCAAGACGCTTGCGCTCGGCGCGCTGTCGCTGGGCACCGCCGCCGTGGCCGGCGGCCCGGCGCTGGACCCGATGCTGGAGCGCGTGGCCGGCGGTCTGGACCGGCCGCTGGCGGCGCGCCACGCCGGCGACGGTTCGGGGCGGCTGTTTGTGGTCGGTCAGCGCGGCGTCATCCGCATCATCGACGCATCGGGGAGGCTGCTGGCCACGCCGTTTCTCGACCTCTCGCCGGCCGACTTGAACCTGACCACCTGCTGCGGCGAACAGGGCCTGCTGGGCCTGGATTTCCACCCCGATTTCGACACCAACGGGTATTTCTACGTTAACTACACCAACATCGCCGGCGCCACCGTGATCGAACGCTACCGGGTCGATCCCGGCGACCCAAACCTGGCCGATCCGGCCTCGGGCCTGATCCTGATCACGATCGACCAGGACTCCAGCAACCACAACGGCGGCGACATCCATTTCGGGCCGGACGGCTATCTGTACATAGGCATGGGCGACGGCGGCGGCGGCGGCGACCCGCTTGACCGCGCCCAGGACCCGACCGAGTTGCTCGGCAAGATGCTCCGGATCGACGTCGACAACCCGGGATCGAATTCGGCCAACGCGTGCGAATCGGCGCAGCACTACGGCATCCCGGCCGACAACCCGTTCCTGGGCGACGACGGCGTCTGCGACGAGATCTGGGCGCTGGGCCTGCGCAACCCGTTCCGCTTCAGCTTCGACGCGCAGACCGGGGACCTGTTCATCGGCGACGTGGGCCAGAATCTTTGGGAAGAGATCGATTTCCAGCCGGCGGCCTCGCCGGGCGGCGAAAACTACGGCTGGGACTGCCGCGAGGGCGCCCATGATTTCGGTAACTCCGCCGCCTCCTGCACGACCGATCCCCCCGTGGTCACGGAACCGATCTTGGAGTACGCGCACAACGGCCGCTGCTCGGTTGCCGGCGGCTACCGCTACCGGGGCCCGTTTCAGGCCGCGGTCGGGCTTTATTTCTACGGCGATTACTGCAGCGGCGAGATCTTCACCGGCGTCGAGGGTATGGGCACCTGGAGCGGCTCGGCGATTCCAGGTCCGTACCGGGACGAGGCCGGTAATACGGTCAGCTTGAGCTTCGGACTCAGCGCCTTCGGTGAGGACGAGGACCTGAACCTCTACATCACCGACTTGGACGGCACCCTGTACCGTTTCGGTCAGTTGATCAGCGCCAACGGCTTCGAGTAGCTCGATCGGCTGTTACTGCTCGACCTGCGCCGCGCGGGTCTGGGTATAGGCGTCTTTGAACGCCTCATAGGGGTCCACCGCCGAGTCCATCATCGACTCATAGACCGAAATCGCACCGGGAGCGTTGTTGACGCCCCCCAACGCCTGGATCCCGATCCTGGTGGCCGTATCGTCTACCCGGCTGTAAGGCGTGGATAGCGGGTGAACCGCGCGGTCGCCCAGGCCGCCGATGCCGTCGCGCAGCGAGGTCGAGCCGAGCAGCGGCAGCACCACGTAGAAGCCGTGCCCGATGCCCCAGCGGCCCAGGGCCTGGCCGACGTCCTCGGCCGGGGGGTTCAGCCCCTCGATTTTTTTGGCCGGATTCAGAAATCCGCCGAGCCCGACGGTCGTGTTGATCAGAAACCGGCCCGTTTCGCGGCCCGCGCGCCCAAACTTGAACTGCAGCAGGCTGCCGGCCAGGCGCACCGGATATTGCAGATTCGAAAAGAAGTTTCTGATCCCTCGCCGCGCCGGTCGCGGCATGACGTTCTCGTAGCCCCGTGACATCGGCTTGAGCACTTTGACGTAAACGTGATCGTTGAATCTAAAGATCTTCTTGTTGAATCCCTTGAGCGGGTCCGCGATCGGCCGCGCCGGCCCGTTGAGTCCGTCTTCGCGGAAAAGCGCTTCTTCCTCGATGTAGTCCTGGGCCCCGACCGCTGCCGGGCGCAACCCGAAACAAGCCAACCACGCGCCAATGAGGACCGTTCGAAAAAACGAGGACGGGCTCATTGGTTGCTCAGTTTTTGTCTCAGGAAAGAAATCAGCTCCGCAACGTTCTTGGTCTCAAAAAACGCTTTGAACTGCGACCGGTAATTCTGCGTCAGGCTGATGCCGCGAACGTAGACATCGTAAACTTCCCAGCCGGATTTCAATCGAGCCATTCGGTACGCCATCGGCACCTGCCTGTTTCTGGTGGTCATCGTCGACGGGATTTCGACCGTGAACTGGGTCAGTTCGATCGGCGCGTCGAACGAGATTGCCGGTTTGTATTCCTCGTTCAGCTTGTGCGTGTAGGCCAGCAGCACCAAACCGGTGATCAGGCGAATGAACTCCTTTTGCTGGTCGTCCGAAAGCTCGGTCCAGTGATCCCCGAGCGCACGTCGTATCACGTAGTCGGAAGTCAGTTTCGCGTCGAGCGTGGCGATGATCTTGTCGCGTTTGACCTCGATGCTGGCGTCGGGGGATCCGTCGAACAGGATTTCCACGATTTCGGAAACCCCGCTTTTCAGCTTTTTCTCCGGAGCCAGCACTTCTTCGGACCCAACCCTCGCGGCATAGAGGCCGCCGGCCAGCCCAAGGACGAAGCAAATAGAACGGAGTGTCATGTCTGAGATCGCTCGAAAACCGATTGCCAGATCGGAAGCGCCAGTTTAGCCCAAGTCGTTTCGGTTCAGCGAAATCGTATTCGACAAGTAGGACGCCGCGCGCGGATGAAGTCGGTCGCCGTCGAGCAAAAATGTTGCACAAATTCCCCGAACCGGGAGCGAGCCGCGCAATCTCACTGCCGTTGAGGTCTACGATCTTTTATAGATCCTTTCTTAATTAATCGCGCTCCGAGAGCACCAGGACCTGGTAGCCCGCCTCCTGCACGCGGCGCTTGACCTGGTCCATCTCGCGCACGTCCTCGAACGGTCCAACCCGGACTCGGTGCCAATCCTGACCGTTGATGCGAACCGGGATGATCGCGGCGACGATGCCCAGAAAGGCCAGTTCCACCTTCGCCTTTTCGGCGTCCTCGGGGCGACGGAACGAGCCCACCTGAAGCAGGTAGGAGCCGGGACGCTGCTCTTCGCGGCGCTGCACGCGCTGCTCGATTTCGGTGTCCGGGATCACGACCTCCATTTCCGGCAGCACGGTGTAGAAGTCGTATTCCGAGCGGCGGGCCGGCGGCGGCGCGGCCAACTCGGCCAACTCGGCCGGGTCGTCGTCCAGCCCGGCCCGCGGCTGCGGCACCTCGGGAGCGCCCTGCGGGCGCCACAGCCCGGCCGTGACCAGAAACACCGCCAGGGACAGTCCCATCGCCACCCCCAGCAGCAGCCACACCCAGCCCGGGATCAGGCCGCGGTGCTCGTCGCGGACCGCCTGCCTGGACCGGGGGCTTGGTCTGCGCCTGGCCGCCATCACATCGAGTCCGGCGCCGACACGCCCAGCAGGTCGAGGCCGTTGACCAGCACCTGCTTGACCGCGAGCCCCAGATTGAGGCGTGCGTTGCGCAGATCCTCGTCGTCCACCAAGACCTGATGAGCGTTGTAATAAGTGTGGAACTGCTGCGCCAACTCCCGCAGATAGTGCGCGATGACGTGCGGAGCGCGCTTGGCCGCGGCCGCTGCAACGATGTCGGGATACTCCGCCATCGCCCGCAGCAGCGCCGACTCCTGCGGCTCGACGAGTCGGCCCAGCGCGGCCTCGCCGATCGCCTGGTTGTGCACGTAGCCCTTCTCATCGAGCTTGCGGAACATGCTCGCGACCCGCGCGTGAGCGTACTGGATGTAATAAACCGGATTGTCCTGGGATTGTGACTTGGCCAGATCCAGGTCGAAATCGAGGTGTTGCTCGTGGCTTCGCATGACGTAGAAGAAACGCGCCGCGTCGGTTCCGACCTCCTCGCGCAGCTCGCGCAGCGTCACGAACAGGCCGGCGCGGGTCGACATCTGCATTTTTTCGCCGTGGCGGAACAAATGGGCAAACTGCACCAGCGGAATCTCCAGCACGTCAGGGTCCTCGCCCAGACCGCTGGCCGCCGCGCGCAGGCGCGCGACGTAGCCGTGGTGATCGGCGCCGAGCACGTAGATTGCCTTGTCGAAGCCGCGCTCGCGCTTGTTTAGAAAATACGCGATGTCGGAGGCAAAATAGGTGCTGCGGCCATCCTCGCGCACGACCACCCGGTCTTTCTCATCGCCGAACTCGGTCGCGCGGAACCATATCGCCCCGTCCTTTTCGTAGGCGTAGCCGCGGCTCCTGAGTTTCTCCAGCGCGCGCTCGATCGAACCGCTTGCGGCCAGCTCGTGTTCTGAGAACCAGGTGTCGAACTGCACGTTGAAAGCAGACAGTTCGCCCCGGATGTCGGCGACGATCGCGTTCAGCGCTGCTTCGAAGCAGATCCGATAGCCCGGTTCACCGAGCAGGTCCCTCGCGCGGCGGTTGAGGGCGTCGATGTACTGTTCCCGATCGCCGCCCTCGCGCCCGTCGGGGGGCAGACCCTCGGTCAGCTCGATCCGGGTGACCCGCATTTCATCGCCGTGATTCTTCCGGACCTCGCGGGCGATGTCGTAAACGTATTCTCCCTGATAGCCGTTGTCGGGGAAGGGTACCGTCGTGCCACCGAGTTCCAGGTAGCGCAGCCACACGCTGGTCGCGAGGATGTCCATCTGGCGGCCGGCGTCGTTGACGTAGTATTCGCGGTGCACCTCGTACCCGTCGGCCTCGAGGATGTTGCTCAGGCTGGCCCCGTAGGCGGCACCCCGCCCGTGCCCGACGTGCAGCGGCCCCGTCGGGTTGGCGGAAACGAACTCTACCGACACCCTGATCCCCTGGCCGTCGCTGCCGCGTCCGTAGCCGTCGCCGTGCTTGAGCACCTGGGCCACCACGAGCTGCTGCGAGTGCTGGGTCAGAAAGAAATTGATGAAGCCGGGTCCGGCCGGCTCGGTCTTTGCGACATGCTTGGAGTTCAGCAGCCGCCGGATGATCTCCTCGGCGATATCGCGGGGCTTGCGCCCGGCCGGCTTCGCCAGGGTCAGGGCGATATTGGAGAAATAATCTCCGTGCTCGACGGAACGGGTGCGCTCCACTACCACCGGCACCTTGAGCTCCCGTGGAAGGCTGCCCTCGCGCTGCATGTCCAGCAGGGCCTGGTCGATCAACTCCTGTAGATGCTCTTTCACTGAGCTGGTGTCCTGTCGCGTAAGAAAGTCGGCATTCAGACCCGCCCGAACAGCGGATGCGGGGCGGGCAGGTAGTGGTCGACCAGCAGAAAGGAGAAAAGCGCCATCAGGTACCACACCGAATAACTGAACACGCGCATCGCCAGCCGCTCATCGGAGGTCCGGAGCAGGCGCAGCGCGTAGTACAGAAACCCGCCGCCAAGCACCAGCGCGCCAAACAGGTAAAACAGCCCGCTCATGCCGGTCAGATACGGCAGCAGCGTAATCAGGAGCAGGAGCAGGGTGTAGAAAAGGATATTCCAGCGGGTAAACGTGACCCCGTGCGTGACCGGCAGCATCGGAACGCCCACCGCGGCGTAATCGTGCCGCCGATACAGCGCCAACGCCCAGAAATGGGGTGGCGTCCAGACGAAGATAATCAGAAACAGGATGAATGCCGGCGGGTCGAGCTGACCGGTGACCGCGACCCAGCCGAGCAGCGGCGGGGCGGCCCCGGCGGCCCCGCCAATCACTATATTCTGCGGCGTTGCGCGCTTCAGATACAGCGTATACACGATCGCGTAGCCGATCAGCGACACCGCCGTGAGAACCGCGGTCAGCGGATTGACGAACACCACCAGCGTACCGAGACCCAGGATGCCAAGCAGCGCCGCGAAAACCATGACCTCGCGGCTGGTCAGCTTTCCCGTCGGCAGCGGCCGGTGGCGGGTGCGCACCATCGTCGCGTCGATGTGCCGGTCCAGCAGGTGGTTGATCGCCGCCGCCGAGGCCGCGGCCAGAGCAATGCCCACCGTGCCTCCGAGCAGCGGTTCGAGCGGGGCCCAGCCGGGGCTGGCCAAGAGCATTCCGACGACCGCGGTGAACACGATCAAACCCACCACCTTGGGTTTGCACAGTTCCAGGTATTGACCGAAGCGATTGCCCATGGCCTGTCATTATAGGGGCGCGCGCGGCCCGTGTGACGGCGCCATGCGGCGGGCGATCACGACGATCGTCAGCAACAGCGCGGCGGCGCCGGCATTGTGCGCCGTCGCCAGGCCCAGCGGCAACTGCTGAACCACGTTGGCGACACCCAGGGCGAGCTGCGCCCCGAGCACCAGAAAAAGCGCCGCGGCGGAACGCCGCCAACCCCAGCGCCACAGGCCCAGGGCCAGCAGCGACAGATACACCGCCACGACCAGCGCCCCGATCCGGTGGGCGAAGTGGATCGCCACCCGAGCCCGATAGTCGAGCACGCCGCCGGAGTAATCCACGCCGATTTCGCGTCCGAGCGAAAACCCCTCGGCCGGGTCCATCGGCGGCCACCAGGCGCCGCCACAGGTGGGGAAATCCGGGCACACCAGGGCCGCGTAATTGCTGGAAGTCCAGCCGCCGAGGAAGATCTGGACCAGCAGCAGCCCAAGCCCAAGCCAGACCCACCGCCGCCGGCCGGGCCTCTCGCCGGCCCCGCGTTCGGCGCCGAGAGCCAGCCAGGTAAGCAGCGCCAGCGTCGCCAGGCCGCCCAGCAGATGGGCGGTGACGATCGACGGCAGCAATTTCCAGGTCACGGTCCACATCCCGAAGAGCGCCTGCAGCGTGACCAGGAGCGCGATCGCCACGGGCAGCGCCAGCGGCTGAGTCGGGTCGCTCCGGCGCCGCCAGAACGCGGCCACGGCCAGGAAATACGCCGCCAGCAGCACGCCCCCGGCCAAATAACGGTGCAGCATTTCACGCCATGCCTTGTCGACCTCGACCGGACGCTCGGGGAAGGCCTTGTTGGCCGCGTCGATTTCGCTCGCGGCGGTGGGCCACGTCAACTGGCCGTAGCAGCCGGGCCAGTCGGGGCAGCCCAGTCCCGCGTGCGACAGCCGCACCCAGGCGCCCAGCACGACGACGCAAAACGTCAGCGCAACGGCGCCCCAGGCGATACGGCGGTAGGTTCTGGCTTGCATCAGTCGGGTTTGAACTTGCTGTACTTGAGCAGTCGCTCGAGATCGTCGACCACGGCGCCGGCGGTGTAATCCGGCGGATAACGCATCATCAAATTGCCGAGCGGGTCGACCAGGTACAAGCCCTGGGCCGGGAGCGACCTCGACGCCAGCGCTCGGGCCACCAGCCGGTCCGGGTCGTCGATCGCCGCCAGCGGCGCCGGCGGGTTCACGGCGGCGTCGAGCGCGGCCACCGTCAGCTTGTCCTCATGGCGCCCGAGGCCGCGGCGCATTCGGGCCAGCTCATCAAGATGGGCCTCGCAGTCGACTTGGCAGTTGAGCGAGACCAGGGTCCAGCGAGCCGCGCGTCTTTGCCGCTGGAAGAATTCGAGTTCGCCCAGCGGCAGGACCGGCTCGATCAACTCCCCGTAGTTGCGGGTCGCCCCCGGCCGCCAGCTCGAGAAGCTGCTGTTCAGATACATCGCCGCCAGCAGCGGCACCAGAAACACCGCTGCCAGCCCGATCAGGGTCCAGCGGTTCTTGTTAGCCGTACGCTCGTTCATGGTCTTCGGTGACGAAACTTCAGGATCGCGAACACCGTCACGACGGCCGCGGCGAGGCTGAACCATTGCCAGGCGTAGGCGCGGTGGCGTTGCGGCCGCGGTTTCACGTCGGGGATCCACTCGCGAACGAGGCCGTCTTCGGTCGCCAGCCCGTCGTCCAGCAGCAACAGGACCTGCGGGGCGATCTCGGCGTTCAGGGCCTGGCCCAGCGCGGCCGCCTCGAGGTAAGGCACCAGGCGCGGCGCCGAGGCGCGATAGTCGACCTCGCCCAGCCGGATCCCAGGGCGCGGAAAAGCGCTAAGCAGGCCGGTCAGCTCGACCCGGCCCGGCGGAGGATTCGGGACGGTAATCCGACGATCGGCGCCCAGCGGCCTCCAGCCCCGGTTGACCAGGATCGACGGCGGGCCCGCGGCCGGCTGGAACAGCGTGAATACGTGCACCCCCGGTCGCTTATCCCGAATCTGGTTGTCCAGCAGCACCGTGTAATCCAGGAAGCGCCCGCTGATGCGAACCGCCGTGAAGCGCTCTCGCGGCAGATAGGCTTCCAGGCTCAGCGGTGGTTGGTTCAGGTTTTCCGCGTAGGCGTCCAGCAACTGCTGCTTCTCCCGCGCACGGTCGAGCTGCCACCATCCGAGACGGACGAACAGCAGACACGCAAGCGCCGCGGCGGCTACCGGCAGATGCTGGGTCCAGGCGCTCACCGGCGATCGTCGCGGGTCGGTCGCCACCGGCCGCTGGCGGTATATACTTCGCGGCCTGAACTCGAGCGGAGCCCTGCCATGTGGGTCCAAGTCCTCATCATCGGTCTGTTGCTGTTTATCGTATTCAATCTCGGCATGGGCCTTTATTACATGCTCAAGGACCGGGGGCGCAGCGATCGCACCCTGAAGGCGCTGACCCGCCGCATCGCGATTTCGGTGGTGCTGTTCCTGCTGCTGATCTTGGGGATGGCCACGGGCATCGTGACCCCACATCAGAACCCACTGGGCCTGAAGCCTCCACCGGCGAGCGACGAGGGCTAGCTCATAAGATGTAAACGAACACGAACAGGCCCAGCCAGACGACGTCCACGAAGTGCCAGTACCAGGCGACGGCCTCGAACGCAAAGTGGTTTTCGGGCTTGAAGTGCCCGCGAATGGCTCGCAACAGAATCACGGTCAGCATGATCGCGCCGACGGTCACGTGCATGCCGTGAAACCCGGTCAGCATGAAAAACGTCGAGCCGTAAATGCCGGACGACAGCTTCAGGTTGAAGTCCTGGTAGGCGTG
>JBFGYD010000018.1:0-12262 GCA_041587615.1 Lysobacterales bacterium | reverse complement strand
GTGCTTGACGCCTTCCCAGTAGTGATCGGCGCGGCCGAAGCCGAAGCTCCAGGTGTAGCGCTGGCCGTTGGCGCGGCGGTAGTCGGTGGCCGAGTGCCAGGTGTAGGTGTGGAAGATCGCGGCGGTGCCGGTGGCGGTGTCCAGATCGATGATCGGGCCGTGGTTGCGCCGCGGGATGACGTAGCTGATGCCGCCGGCATCGATGCCGACGTTCGCTTTTTCGAGGTTGTCCATTAGGCCGTCGAGCTGATTAACGAAGTAGCTCTGGAAGACCCAGATGATCGGCTCCTCCTGGCCCTGGTAAACCGTGTGGGTCGGCACGCCCAGGTTGTTGAAACGCACTTCCTCGGTGAAGATATCGATCACGTCGATCGGGTTGACCGTCGACCCCCAGCACAGGTGCGTATTGCAGCCGTGAATCAGGGCCGGGGTGCCGGCAATACTGGTGCCGGCCAAGCTCAGCTGGGTGCCCTCGTCGTCCTGGACGCTGAGGTGGATCGGATAAAAAAGCGACGGGGTACTGAGGGAGCTGTGAGGGTCACTGGCGATCAGCGAGGCGCCGGTATCGGTCAGCGCTCCGGAGATCAGCCACCAGTTGCTGCCTTTTTCCTTCCCGTCGAGGTTGAACAGTTCCCGGGTCAGCGGATTGGACTCGATGCCGCCGTAGAACGACTTCGCCAGTTCCAGGTGGGGCTCGCTGATATACGAGGCGTCGAACGCCGGGGCTTTTTTGGCGCCCGGCTTCGGCTGCGACTCGCCGACCCCGCCGATGGAGGCCAGGTAGCCCGGACTGGAGACCCGATCGTCGGGCGGCTGCACCCGATGGGTGTCCTCGAAAAACAGTGCGGTGCCGTCAAAGCCGACAAAATCGCCGGTGCCCTGGTAGGTCAGAATGGCGATCGTGCGGTCGATGTCGTCCAGATCCATATCGAATCCGAACGCAATCAACTTCCCGGTGACGTAGGTGTCCACCGGGGACCAGGGCTCGGCGTGGGTGAGTTCCAGCGCCCCATACTCGGGCGGCAGGTTGCCTTCAGAGAGCCAGGCGTTGACCCCGTTGGCGTAGGCCTGAACGCGGGCGCGCGCCGCGGGAGACGACGCCGCATAGGTTTGCCAGGCGGCGCGGCGCAGGCCGAACGTTCGCAACAGGATATCAGTGGGAAGTGCCGCCGCTCCGACCAGATCAGCAAACGTACCACTGCCCTGCCGGCGAAAGGTGTCCATTTGCCAGAATCGGTCGCGGGCATGCAGGTAGCCCTGCATGAAGAACATGTCCAGTTCGTTGCGTGCCACGACGCTCGGTACCGCGGTCTCCGGGGTCAGGATTTCGACCGTGTCCCGCAACCCCGGCAGGGTGACCGGATCCTGCGCGACGGCCGCGCCGCCGAGGGCGATGAATAAAGCCGCGGTCCAGGCGCGGGCCCCGTTCGTTCGACCGGAAATTGCCGTCATCTAATTACTCCATGCGCAGGTTGAGGATGCCGTTGCGGCAGCCCAATAGCTCATTATATGTAAACGCGGCCGCGCGGCCTAGCGGGCTAACGGTCGCCCAGCCACGGTGCGAGGGCCAGCGCCAGCCAGCCGAGAATCAACAAGCCCCCGCCGATCGGCGCGGCCCGTGCCAGGGCGGCCGGCGCGCCCAGCGCCAGCGCGTAAAGGCTGCCGCAAAAAACCACGGTACCGACCGCCATACAAACCAGCGCAAAGTTGAGCGAAATCGAAAAGCCACGCGCGGTTCCGAGCGCGGCCAGCGCCAGCAGAGCGAGGGCGTGGGCCAGATGATAGTGGTTCGCGAGGCGGAAGCGCTGGGCGTCGGCGACGCTGAGTGCGTGAGAGCCGAGCGCGCCCATGATCACCGCGGCCGCCCCGATCAGGCCGGCGAGCGTAAGCCACAATTTGGCGGTGCCGGGCATGATGGAGCTGCGCTATTCGGACTCGTCCTCGTCGTCGGTGGGCAGCGGCTTGAGCAAATCTTCCAGCTCCTTGGCCAGGTTGTTGTACTTGTACGACGGGATCTCGAACACCCATCCCTCGACGGCCGCGGCCAGCTCCTCGGCGGCGCTCGACAGCGATTCGGCCACGGCCGCGGGATCGGCTGCCTCGGGCCCGTCGTCCGGAGTCGGTTCGGGCTCGTCGGCGCTGTCTGCGCCGGATTCCGCCGCGCCACCCTGTGACGCGACAGCCTCACCTGACGCCGGCTGCTCGGCGTCCGCGTCCCCGTTCGTCTCCTTTTCGGCCAGCGCCGGCGGCGGGATCAGCGACTCGTCGAATTGTACCGACAAGGTCAGGTGGCGCTTGTCGTCGCGCTCCCAGGCGCGGGTATGGATGCGCAGGCCGTCGAAGGTCTCGAACACGCCGACGACCGGCGTTACGCCCTCGATGTCGACCTCGGCCGCCGGCCGGACGTCGTCGATGCGCAGGTTGCCGAGCGCGCCGGCGATCGAGTTGCCCGCGCTCGGCGACAGCAGCTCGCGGCCCTCGGGCAGATCGAGCAGTTCGAAATCCGGCGCTTCGCGGGTGTCTTTCTCGATCGTGAACTCGGTGCCGTCCGGATGCGTCAACGTGACTCGGCGAACCCGCGGCGACGCGATGTCGAGCAGATCCCGTTTCAGCCATTCCTTCGGATCGGCAGCCATCTCCAGGTCGCCGCCGGCCAGCCAGCTCTGGGCCTCATCGGCACGGCGCACGTAGGTCGAAGGGCTGCCGCGGAAATTGCGCTTGCCGAGGATGATCGACAGCGGCTCGGGCAAGCCGTCAAGGGTCAGTCGGACGGCCTCGTCGTCGCCGTCGGATTCCGAACCCTCTTCCGCCGCCCCCGGGTCCGAGACCCCGAGCAGTGCATAGTTTTCCGGGTTGGCGGTTTTTTTCTCCAACAGCCGCGCGTCGCTCAGGGCCAGCAGCTTGCGCCGCAGCTGCTGGAGATCGGCCGGGTAGCCGCCGCGTTCGACGACCCGCCAGTCGCTTTCGCCGCGCTCGAGCGTTACGCCCCCGGCGCCATCGTCCAGGCGCACGCGGGTGACCGCGTTGACCGATTCGCTCAAGTTCGGCGCCAGCAAGCCGCCGGTTTCGGCGACCGGGGCGGCGCGGCGCTGGTCGGTCAGCCAGACCGCCGCCAGCACCGCCGCGAGAGCGACCACGGCCAGGATCGTCAGTGCTCTCTTATGCATCGCTCAGCCCTCCCGCCGGCGGCGCGCCTTGAGGCCGGCTAGAAACAGCGCGAAGATCGTCAGCAGCACCGGCACCAGGCCGATGTTGATGACCTTGAGCCAGGTCCCGAGGCTTTCGATATCGCTGCGCAGGTTGCGCTGAACCTGGCGCAGTTCCTTGCGGATTCGCAGCCGTTCCTCCTGGAACCGGGCCAGCTCGGCGCGTTGCTGCTCGCTCAGGATCAGCGGGTTGCCGTCGTCCCGCCCGGCCTGCAGCTCGGTCAGGTTGCGCTCGGTCTCCCTCAGTTCCTCCTCGAGCTGTTGCTCGGTGGCGCGGAAGCGCTCCTCGGCCTGGCGCTCCAGTTCCTGGACCCGCGTAAACGGCCGCTGCGAGGTGGCTCGTCCGCGAATGCTGATCAGGTCGCTCGAGCCGGTCAGATTGTCCAGCAGGTTGACCACGAAATCGCCGTTGTTGGCGAACGCTGAGATCAGGCGCTGACCGAAAAACGACTGGGTCTGGACCCACAGCCGGTCGGCCAGCAGATCGGTGTCGGCCACCACCACCAGGTCGACCTCCGATTCGGACTCGCTGAGATGACCGTCGGCGGCGGCATCCTCGGCGGCGGCATCGTCGGCCGCCCCGGGCTTGCCGTCCGGAAACGCGGTCTTGAGCTTGCCGCGCACCCGCGCGGCCACCGTGTAGCGATCGGCGGTCGCGACGAACCCGTCGAGCAGCCCTGCCGGGTCGACCAGGAACCGGACCCGCTCGCCGGGGACCGTCGCGCTGTCGGTGCTGGTGCTGATTAGCGGCGTAAATTCGGTCTCGGCACCGGCCGCGGCCGCGACATGACCGCTCACAGAGACGTTGATCGAGTTCAATTGGGCCAGGGTCACGTCCTCCCCGTTCATCGCCTCCTCGCCCAGCGCGAGGATGCCAATGTGGCGCACCACCCCGCGCCCGCCGCCGGCGTTGACCTGCAGGCCGTAGCGGCGGTCCAGCACCGCTACCCCCGGATCGTAGGCCACTCCCCACGCGGCCAGCAGCGGCTCGAGGTTGGACGAGCGTTCGGCAAACATCGCCGCCTGCGGGTCCATCTGGGCCTCGGGCGGGGTGTCCATCTCGGCGTGGGGATCGACAAACAGCAGCAGCTTGCCGCCGCGCAGCACGAACTGGTCGATCGCGTACTGGGTTTCATCGCTCAGATTTTTGGGATGGACCACCATCAGCACGTCGATTTCCTGGTCGATGCCGGTGGTCGTCGTCGGCACCGAGCGCACCTCGAACAACTGCTCGATCTGCTGGGTGATCACCCACGGTTCGCGCATTTGCCGGGTGGCCGGGTCGAAGCCGCGGTTGATCGGCAGGCTCGACATGATGCCGATCAGCGGCCGCTGCGGGTTGCTCAGGTTGTAGATCAGCTTGGCCAGGTCGTATTCGAGGAAGCTCTCCTTGCGGGTGTCGAAAAACGGGATCACCTCGCGGCCGTCCAGCGCGTTGGTGCCGACCAGCCCGAGAAACAGGTTGTCGCCGCCGGGCCCCGCCGGAATCGCCTGCAGGCCCTGGGCCGTGGCCTCGTCCTCGGCCTCGGAGAACGGCAGCGGGTCGATCACCTGGAGATTGAGTTTACCGCCGGCCAGCGCGTTGAACTCCTCCAACATCTCGCGCACCCGGGTCGCGTAGGTCCGCAGCCCCGGGATTTCGCGGCTGGCCTCGTCGGAGAAGTAGAAATACAGGTTGATCGGCTCATCGATACCACGCAGGATCGAGCGGGTGCCCTCGGAGACCGTGTACAGGTTGTTCTCGGTCAGGTCCAGCCGCACGCCCCGCAGCAGCACGCCGGTCAGCACGGTCAAAGCGACGAACAGCGCGGCGAGCAGAACGAGGGAACTACCGGTGAACCATTTCTTACTGGTCTGGGTCATCGTCGGTCCGTTAATCGGCTTTCTTGAGATCGATCACGATCGCGTTGGCCACCAGCCAGAACACGATCACCATTACGAAAAACAACAGGTCGCGCAGGTCCAGCACGCCCTTGCTGATGGCTCCGAAGTGGGTCATGAAGCTCAGGCTCGCGACCGCGTCCACCAGCGCTTGGGGCAGCCAGCCGCGGAACGCGTCCAGCACCAGCGGGATGCCGCTCAACAGGAACCCGAAGCAGACCACCACGGTCAGGATGAACGCGACCACCTGATTGCGGGTGGCGGCGGAAATGCACGAACCGATGGCCAGGAAACCGCCCGCCATCAGCAGGCTGCCGAGATAGCTGGCGAGGATCACGCCGTTGTCCGGATCGCCCAGGTAGTTGACGCTGATCCAGATCGGGAAAGTCAGCAGCAGCGCGATCGCGCAGAACGCCCAGGCGGCCAGGAACTTGCCGAGGACGGCCTGGAACATCGTCACCGGCAGGGTCAGCAGCAACTCGATCGTGCCGCTCTTGCGCTCCTCCGCCCACAGCCGCATCGAAATAGCCGGCACCAGAAACAGATAGAGCCACGGATGAAAACTGAAAAACGGCAGCAGGTCCGCCTGACCGCGCTCGTAAAACCCGACCCCACCCAGATAAAACGTGAACGCGCCGGCCAGAATCAAGAAGATCACGATGAACACGTACGCCACCGGGGTGGCGAAGTAGCTGGCGATCTCGCGCCGGAAGATCTTCAGGACCTGGTTCACGTGCGCCCTCCGACTCCTTCGGTACCGGTCGTGATCTGGCGAAACACCTCGTCCAGACGACCGCGCTCGACCGCCAGTTCATCGACCGCCCAGCCTTTCTGGCGACTCAGCTCCGCGATCGCACCGTACGGCGACTTGCCGGCCCGCGGAATCGCAATCAGGCGTCGGGACTCGCGCGCGACCTCGACCTTGAGCACGTCGCTGAGCTGGCTGACCGCCTCGACCGCATCGTCGAGTTCGGCCACCGCCAGCGAAACGGCGTTGTGGTAGATCGATTTGGCCTCCAGTTCCTCGGGGGTGGCGTCGGCCAGCAGCCGGCCGGAAGCGATGATGATTGCGCGGTCGCAGACCGCTTCTACTTCCTCCAGAATATGGGTAGAAATCACGACGATCTTGTCCTTCGACAAATGCGCGATCAGCTCGCGCACCTCGTGTTTCTGATTCGGGTCCAACCCGTCGGTCGGCTCGTCCAGGATCAACACCTTCGGATCGTGAACCAGCGCTTGGGCCAGGCCGACGCGGCGCCGGAAGCCCTTCGACAGGGTCTCGATGCTCTGATGCAGCACATTACGCAGATGCAGCTGCTCGATGACCTGCTCGCAGCGGCGCTGCCGGTGCTCGCCGCTCAAGCCCCGCACGTCGGCGACGAAGTTCAGAAACTGCGACGGCGTCATCTCGCCGTAGCCGGGCGCCCCCTCGGGCAGATAACCCATCGCGCGCTTGGCTTCGATCGGATGGGTTTCGATGTCGAAACCGCACACCGAAATCGATCCCGAGGTCGGGGTCAGGAATCCGGCCACCATCTTCATCGTGGTCGACTTGCCCGCGCCGTTGGGACCGAGAAAGCCCAAGACCTGGCCCTCGGGGACCTCGAAAGTAAGGTCCTTGACCGCCGTCAGGGTACCGAACTGTTTGGTCAGATTTTTGATCTCAATCATGACGTTATCGCTCGCTCGATCCGAGGAGGGCCCAATTCAAAGGCGGCAATTCTTATCGAATCGCACTACATTTTCAAGCGCGCGCGAGACCCCTTCGATGCACCGCTGCCCCGGCCTGGGCCGGTTCGGTCAGCCAAAATCTGACCGCCGCGGGGCGTCAAAGTTCGCGCGGGGGGAATCGACTAGCTGAGTAGTTTGACCTTAGGGCAATATCCAAACCGTGTCGCTGCCGGTTTGTCGCCGGATTGCACGGCGGATCTCGCCCGATCCCTCTTGAGCGGGCTAGCGGTCGCCCATCGTATAGGAAATGCGGTAAACGCCGCTCTGCGGCGTGGTCACGCCGGCCAGCCTGGGAGGCTCGAATCGCCATTGCCGGACCGCCCGGATGGCCGACTCGTCGAACACTCGCCGGGGCTTCGAATCGGTGACCTGGACGGCCTCCACCGACCCGTTCGGAGCGACGGTGACCCGCAGGTTGACCCAGCCCTCGACCCGGGCGCGATAGGCTTGCCGCGGATACTCCGGCTCAACGGTCCGTCGGCGCACCAGGCGATAGTCGAGGTCCTGCTCGGCGCTCGATTTATCCGCGAAGGGAGGCTCCAACATCGCGGCCGGGGCCAGCGATTCTGGATCGGCTGAATCCGTGTTGGCCGGCTCGGACGGCTGCGCCACCGGCTCGGGCTCGAACGCGGCAATCGAGGCGCGTTCGTCGATGGACTCGAGTTCCGATGGCCCGTTGGCGGCAGGGTCGACAAAGGCCAGCCCGGTCGGTTCTTCGAGCGCCGCGTCCCGCGGCAGCGCGAGCGCCGCGTCCTCGCCACCGGCGTCTCCGGAATCCGGCTCTTCGCCGGGCGCCTCGCTGACCTCGAACCGGGCTTCTTCGGGCGCCGCCAATTCCTGACCCACCGCTTGATCGATCACGGGGGAATCCGCCTCGACGGCAACCGCGGAGGCGTCCACCGGCATCGGCGGCGGATCGGTATCGAACGGGTAGTCGAACGGCTCGGGCTGGCTTGACTCGGCACCGGCAAACGTCTCTTCAGCGGTCGCGTCGGGCTCGTTTTCGGACTCGGGCTGAACCCATGGGAGCGCATCGCTGGCTTCGAAATCGGCGCCGGCGACCGGGATCAGTTCCGCAGCCTCGAACTCGACGTCCGACGAGAGCGACTCCGGCTCCGCCGGCGGCTTGGAATCGGATTCTGCTTCGTCGATCGACGGGGCAAAACCCATCAGCTGGTCGCGACTGACGGAGAACTCGTACTCCGGTCGTTCCACGTCGGGCGGAACGTCGGGTCGAGAGGGTTGCTCCTGGAGGGCTCGCCAAGAGGGACCGTCCTGCGCGGCCGCGCCGCCGGCGATCAGCGTCGCGGCGACCAGGCAGGCAGGCAGTTTTCTATTGGCAACCATTGAGCACGGCCCCCCTGGGCGTTCTGGGCCGCCTCGACAGCTGGCGGCCCGGACTCTCATTGATACCCTTGCCTGACAAGCTTTTCTGTGAAGTGGGTCACGGTTTTGAGTCCCGCCGGCGTAGTTTCAGCACCGCATCCATGGCAAGCGTGCCCGCCGCGGCTTCAGCGCTCGACACCGCCCCGCAAGCTAAACTATGCCCAGTTCGAAGGCTTTGAGCACCGCTCGGGTGCGGTCCCGCACGCCCAGCTTCGACAGAATATTGGACACGTGGTTCTTGACCGTGCCCTCGGCCACGCCGAGCGAGTTGGCGATTTCCTTGTTGCTGTAACCGCCCGCCATCAGCCGAAGGATCTCCGTTTCGCGCCCGGTGAGCGGATCTGGCCGGTCGAGACTGGAGAACTCGGTGCGCATGCCCTCCAGTCCCTTCAGCAAGCGCTGGGTGACCGCCGGGCGTACCAGCGAGCCGCCGCCGGCGACGGTTTTGACGCCGCCGACGAGCTCATCCAGCGACACGTCCTTGAGCAGATAGCCCTTGGCCCCGGCCTTGATTCCGGCCAGAACCAGCGCGTCATCGTCGAACGTGGTGAGGATGATCGTCGGTGGCAGTTGATCGCTTTCCTGGAGCGCCTGAAGCACCTCGAGCCCGGACATTCCAGGCATCCGCATGTCGAGCAAAACCACGTCGGGGTCTAACTGAGGAATCAGATCCACTGCCGCATGACCGTCCGCGGCCTCGCCGATGACCTCGATCTCGTCGGACAGCTCGAGCAGGCTGCGCACGCCCTGCCGCACCAGGGTCTGGTCGTCGACCAGGCAAACCCGAATCACAGGGGAACCTCACGCGGTAGCCAGGCATCGAGCCGAAAACCCTGACCGAGCGCGGACTTGAAGGACAATCTGCCGCCGAGCTGCCTGACCCGCTCTCCCATTCCCAGCAGCCCGTTGCCCTCGCTCAGCTGATCGGTACCCTCGCCGTCGTCACGGGCGTGGATCTCCATGCCGTCCTCGGTCTGCTCGATGGTGAGCCAGAGATTGTCCGCATTGGCGTGCTTGACGCTGTTGGTGATGATCTCTTGCGCGCAGCGCAGGATCACCTGGGCACGCTGGGGATCCGCAACCGCCAGTTGGTCGGGAATCTGCATGTGGATGCGTGGCCGGGGCACGCCGTCGCGTAGACTCATCATCGCCCTGCTCAGATCGATCTGGTCCTCGGTGCGCATCGCGCCGACGACTTCGCGCACGTCGCTCAACAGCAACTTAGCCACCGCCTGCGCCTGCGCCACGTGCTCGGTGGCCTTGCCCTTGACCAGGTGGCTGGCCACTTCCAGATTCAGGCTCAGTGCGGTCAAATGATGGCCGACCAGATCGTGCAGTTCGCGCGAGATTCGGACCCGTTCCGCCAGCCGCGTGCTCTCGGCCAGCAACGCCTGGGTGGCGCGCAGTTCCGAATTGACCTTTCTCAGTTCGTCGCGCGCCCGCGCCTGCCGCTGCGCCACCATCGAGACCACGAAGGTGAAGCTCGAATAGCCCAGGTAAAGGCCGCCGACCAGAACCGCCTGTTGCCAGCTGACCCGCGGGAACGCGCCCACCAGCGCCGCCAAGGCCAGGGTCTGCGCCACCAGCCAGGTGACCCCGTAGCCCAGCGGCAGGGACCACGGCAGGATGCCGGCGACAACCACCAGCAGGATGCCGCCAACCCCCGACTGGCTCGCGTTTGAAACCTCCAACGCGGCGACCGTCAGCAGCGTCAGCAGCAGCACTCGCAGGCGCTGCGTCGGCGAATGTTCGATTTCGTTGACCAACCTCCAATACGCGACGCCGTACAGCAGATGGGGCAAAGACCACAGCAGGTAGTCGTTCAGCGCGACCTCGCCGGCCTCGAACATCGGCGCCAGCGCGAGGGCCACGCCGACCGAAATCCAGGTGAACAGCCCGGCGAATTTCAGCCATTGGTTGGTCGACAGTTTCATAAGCTGCGGGCTGGAGTGCGATAATGGTACCTTTGCCGGCTGCCGATCGATCTGATCCACGGCGCGGTCAACAGTTCAAGTCCGGGAGTGTACTTCAGTGGCGACAACGATTCGAGAAGCGGGCGCCGACGATCTCGATTGGGTGCTGGCCATCAACAACGACGCGGTGCCCGACGTCAACCGGCTCGACCGCGAGGCACTCGAGCGACTCGCCGACCTGGCCTGTTATTTCCGGATCGCCGAGAGCGACCGCCGACGCGCCGGCTTTCTGCTGGCAATGCGCTTCGGCGCCGATTACGACAGCCCCAACTTTCGCTGGTTCAAGAAGAACTTTTCCGACTTCGTCTATATCGACCGAGTCGTCGTCGAGCCGCCCTTCCGCGGCCTCGGAATCGGCAAGGTGTTCTACGCTGACGCGCAGTCATTTGCGGAAAAGATCGCTCCTTACCTGACCTGCGAGGTCAACCTCGACCCCCGCAACGACGTGTCGCTGCTGTTTCACGGCGCCTACGGCTTTCATGAAGTTGGACAGCAGGTCACCGAGGGCGGAAGTAAGCGGGTCAGCCTGCTGGCCAAGGAACTGCCGAGTTTTGAGTTTGTCCAGCGACATTACGGCCCGGCCGCCTGAGCCGCGCGCAGCGATCACCGAGGCAGCCGACAGTTTGCGCAACTCCAGCGACAGGAGGGTGAAGCGGCTGGCGGAAGTCCCGCGAGGCCCACTCGTCGCGCTGCTGGCCGACTACCGGCTCAAACTCCACCTTGTGCCGACAGGGACGAGAATTCCGGGCTCTTACTGGGGCGGCTGCGAGGCGGGCCTGGTGGGTGGCCGGCTGTACGCACGCGACGACACGCCGGTGCATTCGGTCCTGCACGAGGCCTGCCACTATATCTGCATGCCGGCCGCTCGGCGCGCGGCGCTGGATACCGACGCCGGCGGGGGCGACGCGGAGGAAAACGCCGTGTGCTACCTGCAAATCGTGCTCGCCGACGAGGTTTCCGGTTTCGGCCGGGAGCGAATGCTTGCCGACATGGATGCCTGGGGGTACAGCTTTCGCCTCGGTTCGGCCCGCGCCTGGTTCGAAGGCGACGCCGAGGACGCCCACGCCAGCCTCCGTGGCTGGGGCCTGCTGGCGCCCGACGGCACGGCCCAGCGCACGCTCAGGCCTTGACCATGCTGGCCCGGGTTGATCGCGAGCGCTGGCTCCTGGCCGGCGTGACGCTGGTGTTGGTTGGCGCCGGAATCGGCCTGCGAGACCCTTGGCCGTCGGACGAGCCGCGCTTCGCGCTGATCGCGACCCAGATGTTGGCCAGCGGCGACTGGCTGATCCCGCAGCGCGGCATCGAGTTCTACTCGGACAAGCCACCGCTGTTCTTCTGGCTGCAGGCGCTTTCGATCCAGGCATTCGGGGTCCGAATCGGCTTCCTGTTGCCGGCCCTGGCCAGCAGCGTCGCGGTGGTGCTGCTGACTCACGATCTGGCGCTGCGCCTTTATGGTCGCGAACGAGCCCTGATGGCTGGATTCGCGCTGTTGGCGCTGCCCCAATTCGTGCTGATCGGACGCAGCGGCCAGGTCGATCCGGTGCTGGGCCTGTGGACGGCGCTGGGTCTGTACGGAATCCTGCGCTACGTGCTGGTCGATCGGCGGGCGGGGTGGCTGATGGCCGGCTTCCTGGCCATGGGGCTGGGGGTCATTACCAAGGGTGTCGGGTTTCTGCCGCTGCTGCTGCTGCCGATCTTCGCCTGGGCCCGGTACCGCGGTTGGCGCCACCTGGCGCCGGCGGATCACGGCCGGCCCTGGCGCCACTGGGCGGTGGCGGCGGCGGCCCTACTGGCCCCGATTTTGCTCTGGGTCGCGGCGGTAGAGCTGCGGGTCGCCGCCGACCCCACGCTGGCCGCCTATCGCGACGATTTGTTCTTTCACCAAACCGCCGGCCGCTACCTCGGATCGGCCTACCACCCCAAGCCCTGGTGGTACCTGATCGTCGAGGTAATCCCGGTGTTCTGGCTGCCGCTGGTGCTGCTGCTGCCCTACCTGGCGCCGCGCTGGTGGCGGTGCCTGCGGGCCGGTGACGCCCGCGTCGCCCTGCCGCTGATATGGGTGCTGACCGTGATCGTGTTCTTCTC
>JBFGYD010000017.1:0-12684 GCA_041587615.1 Lysobacterales bacterium | reverse complement strand
TGCCGGCGTAGCGGTTGAGCCCCGGGAAGAGCGCCTCGTCCATCAGTTCGTAATCGGCGCCGGCGAAACGGCCGATGTCCGGGAACAGCGCCTCGTCGAGAAGCTGGTGATTGTCATCTATGAGCGCTTCTTCGAGCGCCTGTTCGACCGGCCCGGCGATCGCCCGGTCGCCGACCGCGACCACGACCACCCGGGTCGGTCCGGGGAGATCCCCCACGACCGGAGGCTCAGTGGCGGTCGCCACTTGCAGCGGCTCGGAAGCGCCGGCCGGCGACGCCGTACCCACCGCGGCGGCAACGGCCGCGAGCCCGGCTTCGGCTACCTTCAAGCCCGCCTGCGTCTCGCTTGCGGCGTCCGAAATGGCATCGGTGATCGTCGTGTCCCCTGCCGCCTGGTCGGCTATCGCGCCGAGCTTGTTCAGAGCCTCGGTGGCCGCGGCCAGGGTGGTCCCGAGATCGTTTGCGACCGGGTCGGACGCCGGCTGATCCGGGTCACCCGATACCGCCGCCGGCTCCGCCGGTCCCAACTCATCGAGGACGGCGAACGGGTCGACGTCGTCCGGCGAGCCGACCTCGCCCGCTGGCGCCGCGGTGGTTGCTTCCGGTTCGGCCGGCTGCACCAGCTTGAGGCTGCCGTCGGCGCCTTCCGGGTCGCCGAATAGCCGATCCCGATACTGGTAGCCCACCCCCCCGACGATGCCGACGACCAGCAGCGCCGCGATCGCCAGCGGCAATCGGCTGCGCCTCTTGGCCGGTTGCGTCACGACCGGATGACTCGGTCCGGAGACGACCGTCGGCGCCGCCTGCCCGTCCCCCTCCGGCAGCGCCTCGAGCTGGCTCAGCGCGATCGTTGCGGCGCTGCTGAACTCCGCTGATCCCTGCCGCGTGGCGCTTGCGACCGGCCCGTCGCCCGACAGGTCGGCCAGCAGGTCCCGACAGCTCTGATAGCGCTGCGTCGGATCCTTCGCAATCATGTTTCTAAAAATCGAATAGGTCCGCTCGTCGACCTCGGCGTTGACCGAGCGCACGTCTGGGATTTCGGCCTTGACGACCTCGAGCATCATGCCCAGCGGGCTGGCCTCGGTGAACGGGATGTCGCCGGTGACCATCTCGTAGAACACGATGCCCAGGGCGAAGATGTCGGACCGGTGATCGACCGGCTGGCCGACGCACACCTCCGGCGACAAATACCCTGGCGTGCCGACGAACTCGCCGGTATTGGTCAGGCGCTTGGAATAATCCTGCACCATCGCGATCCCGAAATCGGCGATCTTGATGCCTCCTCCTGGCCCGATCATCAGGTTGCCAGGCTTGACGTCGCGGTGGATAACGCCGCGCTCGTGCGCCGTCGCCAGCCCTTGCGCGGTTTCAGTCAGAATCCGCCGCGCTTCCGCCACCGGCAGCCGCCCGTCGCGTTTGAGACGCTGGCTGAGAGACTCGCCGTCGACGAATTCCATGACGAAATACGGCGTACCGTCGTCCTCGCCGATAAAATAGATCTGAATGATGTGGGGATCGTTGAGCGCGGCCATCGATCTGGCCTCGCGCTTGAACCGCTCGACCACGGCCTCGTCGGTAGCGAGCTGGTCGGACAGGACCTTGATCGCAACCTCGCGGCTGAGGGTCTCGTCAAACCCCTTATAGACCACGCCCATGCCGCCGCGACCCAGTTCGCCGATGAGCTTGTAATGGCCGATTTTCTTTTTCATCGCGTGATCCTCCGCGCCACTCACTCGCGCTCGTGCTCAGTTTAGCAGTCCGCGGCCCCCTCGGCCGCAAAACGGGGCAACAGGTACGAAGTTCGGGCTACACTTGCGCCACCTCTGAGGAGACGAAGCAATGAAAAGACGCCAATTTCTGCAGCGCACCGGAGCCCTGTCGGCCGGGGCGCTCGCGCTGACCGCCTGCGCGCGCGAGGACGTCGCGCCGGGGACCGCGACCCGCGCCGAAAAACCCCGCTCCTGGAAACTGGTGACTTCGTGGCCGCGCAATTTCCCCGGTCTGGGGTCGGGCGCCAATCACGTGGCCGAGGCAATCACCCGAATGAGCGGTGGCCGACTCAAAGTGACGGTCTACGGCGCGGGCGAGCTGGTGCCCGCGTTCGAGGTGTTCGACGCGGTTTCCCGCGGCACCGCCGAAATGGGCCACAGCGGCGCTTACTACTGGAAAGGCAAATCCGAGGCGACCCAGTTTTTCAGCGGCGTCCCGTTCGGCCTCAACGCGCAGGAAATGAACGGCTGGCTGTATTTCGGCGGCGGCCTGGCCTTGTGGAACCGGTTATACGACCGCTTCGGGCTGGTCCCGTTTCCGGCCGGCAACTCAGGCGTTCAAATGGGCGGCTGGTTCAACAAGGAGATCAACTCGGTGGCCGACTTGAGGGGCCTCAAAATGCGTATTCCAGGACTCGGCGGAGAGGTCCTCGAACGCGCCGGCGGCAATCCGGTGACCCTGCCCGGGGCGGAGCTGTTCACCGCGCTGCAAACCGGGGCGATCGATGCCACCGAGTGGGTGGGACCGTACAACGACCGCGCCTTCGGCCTGTATCAGGCGGCCAAATATTATTACTACCCCGGCTGGCACGAACCGGGTACCACGCTCGAATGCATGATCAACAAGCCGGCCTTCGAATCACTGCCCGACGAGCTTCAGGCGATCGTCGAGCACGCCTGCCGTTCGGCCAACGACGCGATGCTGGCCGAGTTCACCGCCCGCAACGGCGAAGCGCTCCGATCACTGCGCGACGAGCACGAGGTCGAGCTGCGGCGCTTTCCGGACGACGTCATGAATCGGCTGAAGGAGATCTCGGACCAGGTCGTGGCGGAGGTCGCGCAGCGCGACCCGCTGAGCCAAGAAATCTTCGAGTCCTACCGCGCGTTTCGCGATGCGGCCCGGCCGTGGCAGCAGATCTCCGAACGAGCCTACTTCGAGGCCCGTGGCTAGGCATCATCAATATCTTGATGCAAATCAACAGGGCGGGCTCCGCTCACTGTTATAAACAAGGGCGGGAGGTCGTGGCAGCAGTTGATCCAATGCTGTTCGCCGTACGCGGCCTACCTTTGAATTGACCCCAAACCCACGATCCAGGAGGTACAGGCGATGGCGAAGCAAGAATTCAGGGCGCCCTTGGAGAAGGTTTCGGCCGCCAAACTGAAGGCGGTCAAGAAAAAGCGGTTGAATCTCAAGGCGCTGGTTGGCAAATGGCACAACTGCGACAAGAAAACGCGCGGGCTGGTGCGAGTGGAGCTTAGCAGCCGCCGCGGAAATTTGGTGGTACGTCCTTTCGGTGCATGTGTTCCCAAGCCGTGCGACTGGGGAGCGGTCAAGGGCCGCGCGTATTCTGAGAGCGTCAGTTCGGTCGCTGCGGTGGCTTTCTCCGCGATCTTCAAGTTCAGCTTCAAAAACACAATCGTCACGGGCCATTTGTGCGACGGCTGCCTTGTGGTGGAGACTTACAACCACTTCACGGACAAGAGCGGGCGCTGCGACTACTACTCGCGCGATTGTTTTTGCCGCCGTTAGAATAAGGCGCCACCGCGGTTTGCCCTGAGAGTCCGCCTGTCGTTGTCTGAATTTGCCATTGCATTCGAGGGCTGTGCGGGCAAAGCCGCGTTTCACGTCGGCGTCGTCGACTGGATGGTTGCGCGCGGGATCCGGCCAACGGCGGCGGCCGGGGCCAGTTCCGGCGCGATCGTGGCCGCCGCCATCGCCGCCCGCCGAGACGAAGAGCTGAGTGAGGTCTGGGTGGCGGCCGGCGGCACCCCGGTGTTCCAGCCGCGGCGGTTGCTGCGCGGCGGCTGGCCTTTCGCGATGAGCGACATCGTCGGCACCCCGGTGCGGGAGATGCTCGGCGAACTCCGGATGGACGAACTGCCGCTGCCGCTCGCCATCACGATCACCCATCTCGGGCTGCGGCGTCAGCGTCGTCGAGTCCTGACCAACGCTGACCCGACGCGGGTTGCAGACGCGGTGATGGCGTCATGCTTCCTGCCCGGTCCCTATTCGCGGCATGTTCCGATCGACGGACGCGCGACCATCGACGGTGCGTGGGCCGTGCGGACCCCGGTCGACGTCGTGCCCGCCGGCCAGGAGCGGACCGTCGCTTGCGTCAGCAACGTCGCGGGCCACCTGATCGGCGGTTTTTTTCGGCCTGCGGTCTTGCCGGTGCCAGAGCATTGCCGGGTATTGCGACCCATCGCGCCGTTACCGATCACCGCCTGGGACCTCAACGAGGCCGGGATGCGCGCGACCGTCGAACTCGGGCGCCGCAGCGCCGAGGCGTTCGTTCGCGATCACGAACGCTGGCTGGCCGGCTAGCCAAACCCCTTTACCTTCTTTGCGTCTCTGCGCCTTTGCGCTTTTTTCTTGTGGCGAGTTTCAACGAAATTGCGATTGATGGCGCTAAGCTCCGCGGATCGCGCGCACGTCGGGGGCGAATTCGAACGAGTCGTAATAGAGATGGCGCTCCGGCAGCCCGTGCTCGGCGAACGCGTGGCGTCCGGCGTCGATCAGGGCCGGCGGTCCGCTCATATAGACGTCGAACGGCCACAGGTCGTCGTGGTCGCGGATCACAGCTTCGTGGACCAAGCCGGTGCGCCCGCGCCAGTCGGGGTCGTCGCTGTCGGACAACACCGGCGTGAAGCGGATGTGCTCGTGCGAAGCGGCCCAGTCCGCGGCCAAGGACTCTAGGTAGAGATCGTTTCGGTTGCGAGCGCCCCAGTACAGGTGCAGCGGGCGCCGGTCGTCGTCCGCGAGCAGTTGCTCGATGATTGCCTTGATCGGCGCGAAGCCGGTGCCGCCAGCCACGCAGATGATCGGGCGGCGCGAGCGCTCGCGAACGAAAAACGTACCCAGCGGCGCCTCGATGCGCAGCAGGTTTCCGACCTTCAGGCCGGAGAACACGCGTTCGGTAAAGCCGCCGCCGGCGACCCTCCGCACGTGCAACTCCAGCAGGCCGGAGTCGTTGGGCGCGGCGGCGATCGAAAACGCGCGGCGCTTGCCGTTGGTAAGCAGCACGTCCAGATACTGGCCGGCCAGGTAGGGCAGGCGCACGCCCTTGGGCAGGCGCAGCCACAGGAGCGCCACCTCGGGGTTCGGAAACTCGATGCCGGTCACCCGCGTCGGCACGACCCGGGTCACGAAGTCCTTCAGCGCCGCGGGTTCGCGCGCGACGATGGTCAGGTCGGTCCGCGGCACGGCCTGACACAGCAGCGCCAGCCCGGTCTCGGCCTCGCCGTCCTCGAGCGCGAGCGGCGGCAGCAGCGGATAGTGCCAGTCGCCCTCGACCACCTGCGCCTTGCACGCCGCGCAGGTGCCGTTCAGGCAGCTGTAGGACAAATGCACGCCCTGGCGCTGCGCCGCGGCCAGCACCGCTTCCCCGGGCTGGACCTGGAACACCGTGCCGGTCGCGCGATTGGTGACCAGGAAATGATTGCCGGAGCGCGCCATGATCGCCGGTATTGTGACGTAATTCGCTGCAACGGCAAGTTGCCGTGCGCTGCCGGATGGCTATAGTGGGCGGCTTGATCCACCGAGGGCAGCGCGGATGGCAAACGAGCTTGGCGGTATCTGGCACGCCGAACCCGACCTGGACGGGCTCAACGAGATGCGGCGCGATTCGATGGTTGGTCATCTCGGGATCCGGTTTACCGAGATCGGCCCGGATTTTCTGCGTGCGACCATGACGGTCGACGAAAAAACCCGCCAGCCGATGGGCCTGCTGCACGGCGGGGCTTCGTGCGCGCTGGCCGAGACCATCGCCAGCACCGGCGCCACCCTGCTGCTGGACGACGACAGCCACTATGCGGTCGGGATGGAGATCAACGCCAACCATGTGCGCGCCGTGCGCGACGGCCTGGTCACCGCGACCGCCCGCCCGCTGCACGTCGGCGGCCGGTCGCAGGTCTGGGAGATCGAGATCCGCACCGCCGGCGACGACCTGGTCTGCATCTCCCGAATGACGATCGCGATTCTCGAGCGTCGACCCCCGAAACCTTGACCATTGCATGAGTTCTCACGCGAGCTCAAAGAATCGATGACCGGGTTCGACGCGATTTACGAGGGAGACGGGGCGCCCGATGCCCGGCCGTATGACGGCCTGTCGCCGGAACTGGTGCTGGACGCGGTCGAGACGCTGGGCCTGGCGGTCGACGGCCGCCTGCTGTCGCTGAACAGCTACGAGAACCGCGTCTACCAGGTCGGCATCGAAGGCGCGCCGGCGGTCGTGGCCAAGTTCTACCGGCCCGGACGCTGGAGCGACGCGGGGATTCTCGAAGAGCACCGGTTCGCGGCGCTTTTGAGCGAGCGCGAAATCCCGGTGGTGGCGCCGCTGCGGTTCGAGCGCCAGACCCTGTTTCGTCACGCCGGGTTTCGGTTCGCGCTGTTTCCGCGCCAGGGCGGACGCGAGCCGGTCATGGAAAGCGACGAAAACCTGGCCTGGATGGGCCGCCTGCTGGGTCGCATTCACGGCGCCGGACAGGGCTTGAGCTTTCGCCACCGGCCGCGGATTCTGGAACTCGCTCGGGTCGAGGGCGCGACCCGGTTTCTGCTCGACGGTTCGTTGCTGCCAGCCGAGCAGCGGCCTCATTACGAGGCGGTGACGGCCCTGCTGGTGCCGCTGATCGGGGCGCGCTTCGCGGCCGCCGGCGACTGCCGCCAGCGCTCGATTCACGGCGACTGCCACCGCGGCAACGTGCTGTGGACCGACTCAGGGCCGCACCTGGTCGATCTGGACGATTGCCTGACCGGTCCGGCGGTGCAGGACATCTGGATGCTATTAGACGGCGATCCCGACACCGGTCGGCGGCAGCTCGCGGCCCTGCTGGAGGGCTACGAGCAGTTCATGGAGTTCGATCCCCGCGAGCTGAAGCTGGTCGAGGCGCTACGCGCTCAGCGCATGATCGAGTACGCCGCCTGGATTGCCCGGCGCTGGGATGATCCGGCGTTTCCGCGTATCTTTCCCTGGTTTTCCCAGGCGCGCTATTGGGAGGACCATATCGCGAGTCTGAAAGAGCAGGCTGAGGCCCTCCAGGCGCCACCGCCGGACTTTGAATCGATGATATGAACGGGCGTCGCATCGCAGCCACGATCGGGATCGATTGGGCGCGCCCCCTGCGCTATCTGTGGCGCTTGCCGCTGTTCGTGGGGCACGTGCTGCTGACCTTGCCGGTCGTGCTGCTGATCATCAGGTTCGGCAGGGATCGTCGCGATCGCCGCGGCCGGCGTCGCGACCACGCGGCGATCGCCTGGTGGTCCGGCGTCACGGTTCGCATTTGCGGGCTGCGTCCGCGCACCCATGGCGAGCCCCATCCGCACCCGGTTCTGCTGGTGGCCAATCACGTTTCTTGGCTCGACATCGAGGTCATTCACAGCCAGGTCGGCGTCGGGTTCGTGGCCAAAGCCGAGATCGCGCGCTGGCCGCTGGTCGGTTACATGGCCAAGGCCGGCGAATCGGTGTTTCACCACCGCGGCTCGGGCGCCTCGCAGCAGCAGGTCGTCGAGGCCCTGACCGAGCGTCTCTGCGCGGGCGGCTCGGTCGCGATTTTTCCCGAGGGCCGCAGCGGTCCCGGCGTGCCGGTGATGCCGTTTCACGGCCGCCTGCTGGCCGCGGCGGTGGCCGCCGGTGCGCCGATCCAGCCGGTCGCGATCCGTTTCGAGCGCGCGGGCAGATACCATCATGCGCTCCCGTTCGGGCCGCGCGAACCGTTCCTGATCAACTTCCTCCGCATCCTGGGCGAACCGCCGGCGGAGGTGCACATTCACTTTCTGGAGCCGATTCAATCGGCGGGAATGGGTCGCCGCGACATCGCGCAACGCTCGCGCGAGGCGATTGCCGCGATCGTGGAACGCGATGCTTGAAGCCCCATTCCAGCCCCACCCTCGTTTGCGCAATGCCCACGTCCAGTCGCTGCTGGCCAGCACCGGTCCGCGTCGCGCGCTCGTGCGCCGCCGCGCCCGCGGAATGCTGGCCGCGGCTCGTGAGATGATCGTGGACGCCGGCGCCGGGGTCAGGCTCAAGGGCTATTATTCGCCGCGCACCGACCCCCGCGGCCTGGTGTTGCTGCTGCACGGCTGGGAGGGCAGCGTCGATTCGACCTACCTGCTCGATTGCGCGTTTGAACTCTGGAACGCGGGCTACGCGGTGTTCCGGCTCAACTTTCGCGACCATGGCAGCACCGAGGCTCTGAACCCGGGAATTTTCCACTCCTGCCGCATCGACGAGGTGGTCGGCGCGACCGCGACAATCGCTGCCGAGCTGCCGATACGCCCGTTGCTGCTGGCCGGATTCTCCCTCGGCGGCAATTTTGCGCTTCGCGTTGCGCTGCGAGCGCCCGCGGCGGGGATCGAACTGCGCCACGCGATCGCCGTCAGCCCGGTCATCAGCCCTTCCGCGGGGCTGGCCGCGATCGAGGGCGCGCCGTGGGTTTACGAGGCCTATTTCATGCGCAAGTGGCGCAGGAGCCTCAAGCGCAAGCAGGCGCTGTATCCCGATCGCTACCGGTTCGACGGCGTCCTGCGGCGCGGGATTCGCGCACTGACCGACGACCTCGTGCGGCGCTATACCGAGTTTCCGGCGCTGGAGGACTACCTGGACGGGTACTCGGTGGCCGGTCCTCGGCTGGCCGCGCTCGAGGTCCCGGTTACGATCGTCACCGCCCGGGACGACCCGCTGATTCCGCTGGCCGATTTTTTAAAGCTCGAGCTGCCGTCGACCGCTGAGCTGATAGTCTCGCAATTCGGCGGCCATTGTGGCTTCATTCGCGATCTCAAGCTCACAAGCTGGATCACGGAGTTCATCGGCCTGCGCTTCCGGCGTGCCCTGGATGCCCAAACCGAGCCCGCACGAGAGACCCTGACATGCTAGAAGAGGCCCTGGACAAACACCGCCACGGAGAATACGACGAGGCCGAGCGACTGTACCGCCGGATGCTCGAAGACGAGCCCGACAACTACGAGCTGATCAACCTGCTGGCGGTCCTGAAACAGGAAACCGGCGAACTCGACGACGCTCTCGAGCTGGCCGAAAAGGCGATTGAGCTGCGCCCGAACGCGGCCGCCTATTACGCGACCCTCGGCAGTATTCTGAGCAGCCGCGGCGACCTCGCCGGCGCCCGCGCCAATCTGGAAACGGCGCTGGAAATGAACCCGAACCTGCCCCAGGGGCACAACACCCTGGGCTACCTCCAGTTTCGCCTTGGCGAACTGGAGGAAGCGGAAAAAACGCTCCGCACCAGCCTGCGGCTGGACCCCGAATCCCATCAGGCGATGACCAACCTCGGCAACGTTTTGCTGGCCGACGGCCGGGTCGACGAAGCGGTCAGTTATTTCCAGGACGCGCTCGAGCGCAAACCCGATTTGCTGGCAGCCAAGGGCAGTCTCGGTGAGGCGCTGATGCGCCAGGGCGCCGTCGCCATTGCCGAGGAATGTTTTCGCGCGTGCCTGAAGGCGCGACCCGACTCGCTGCGGTTCAAGACCCAACTGGCCGGCGCGCTGCTCGCCGGCGATCGCCTGGACGAGGCCAAGGAGCTGTTGGAGGCGGTCGTCGCAGAGGAGCCTGACGACCCGGCGGCGGTGGCGGCGCTGGGGCGCATCGCCGCCGCTCGCGGCAATCACGCACCGGCGGTGGAGCGCTACCAGCGCGCGCTGCTGCGCCGTCGGGGCCATCCGGAAACGATCGAATGGCTGGCCGAATCGTTGGCCGAGCTGGGCCAGTTTGACGCCGCGGTCCGCTGTTATGAGAGCCTCGACGCGGCGGTCCGCCCGCGGCTGGCGGTCAAGCTGGCCAGGGCGCGGGCCGGGGCCGGCCAGCGGGATGCGGCGGAGCAAGAGCTGCGCGCCCTGCTTGCCAACGAGTCGGTCGCCGGCGAGGCCGCGGTGGCGCTGGCCGAACTGCTGGCCGACCACGACCCCGCCGCGGCCCGGCGGGCGTTGCGTGAAGTCCCAGAGGCGGCCTCCGGGCGCGACGCGGCCGCGCTGGCGCTGGCCGAGCTGGAACTCGAGCAAGGCCTTCCGGACGCGGCGCTGGAGGCGCTCAAGCGGATTCCGCGGGGCACCCTCGAGGGGGCCGACAACGCGCGCGCACGAACGCTGCTGGGACGCGCGCTGGATGCCAACGGCGCCTTCAAACAGGCCGCGGAGGCGTTCCAGGATGTCGGCCGGGTGCTGGCCCTGCCACCGCTGGAAGCAGCCGTTTCCCGGTACGATTTGGCGGCGGCCCTGAGTTGGCCGCGGGAACCGATCGACGACGGCCGTGGCGAGCCCGTATTCCTGACCGGCGCTCCCGGATCCGGCGTCGCCGTCCTCGCCGCGGCGCTGAATCGCCTGCCCTCGGTCGAGGTGCTGACCGACCGGGAGACCGAGCCCGGGGAACGTCGCGATCTGCTCGATTCGGACCCGCGCGCGCGGCGCGGCAAACGCGAGCCGGAAGCGCATCTGCGGCTGGAACGGCGAGCCTACTGGCGCGCGCTGGAGCGCCGCCGGACCAAGACCCGCGGCCGGGTCCTGGCGATCGACCTGCTGACCCCGCAGCAGTGCGACGTGTTCACGATCGCGCGGTTTTTCCCCCGCGCCACGTTTCTTGCGCTCAAGCGTCATCCCGCCGATCTGCTGCTTCACGCCCGCAGCCTCGGCTGGCGGCTGGGTCGCCTGGTGCGGCCCCAGGACATTCTGAGCTGCTACCGGCCGCTGCTCGATGCCGGCGAGCTGGCCGTGGACGTGGTGTGGATCGATTTTTCCGATCTGATCGCCGGCCGGAACGCGCCGCTCCAGGCCCTGCTGGAGCGCTTCGAGCTGGAGATCGGGGGCCTGGGCGAGGCGCTGGCCGCGGAGACAGAGCGCGCCGCCGGCCGCTACTGGCCCGCCGGACACTGGCTCAACTACCGGGAAAACCTGGCCCTGCTCAGCCCGGAGCTGTCGCGGCTGGCCGCGAACCTGGGCTATCAATCCTGACATGGAGAATCGCCGATGAACCGCATGTTCGCGCTGCTGGCCTTGGTTGCCGGCGCCTCGCTGACGGCCGACGAACTGCCGCTCGACCAGATCCGCCTGCCGCCGGGCTTCGCCATCGAAGTGTTCGCCGACGGGGTCGAGAACGCTCGCCAGCTTGCGCTCGGAGAGCGCGGCACGGTATTTGCGGGTTCGCGTCGCGCCGGCAAGGTCTACGCGATCGTCGACGCCGACGGCGACTATCGCGCCGACCGCGTCCACGTGCTGGCCGAGGATCTGAATCTGCCGAGCGGCATTGCGTTTCGCGGCGGCGCGCTGTACGTCGGCGCGGTCAGCACGATCTACCGGCTGGACGACATCGAGAACCGCCTCGAGGATCCGCCCGAACCGGTCGTGGTCACCGACCAGTTTCCCGAGGATCGCCACCACGGTTGGAAGTATCTCGGCTTCGGGCCCGACGGCAGGCTCTACGTGCCGGTCGGCGCGCCGTGCAACATCTGCGACGAGCCGGGCTATGCCAAGATCATGCGGATCAAACCCGACGGCAGCGAACCGGACGTGTACGCCCACGGGGTGCGTAACAGCGTCGGCTTCGACTGGCACCCGGACACCGGCGAGCTGTGGTTCACCGACAACGGCCGCGACATGCTCGGCGACGACCTGCCCCCGTGCGAACTCAACCACGCGCCGCGCGCCGGCATGCATTTCGGCTATCCCTACTGCCACGGCGGCAGCGTGATCGATCCCGAGTTTGGTGACGGCAAGTCCTGCGCCGACTACGTGGCCCCGGCACAACCGCTGGGCGCGCACGTGGCCCCGCTGGGTATGAAGTTCTACACCGGTTCGATGTTCCCGCCGGAGTACCGCGGGCAGATCTTTGTCACCGAGCACGGGTCCTGGAACCGCAGCAGCAAGGTCGGCTATCGAGTCATGGTCGCGACCCTGGACGCGGAGGATCGGGTCGTCGACTACCGCGTGTTCGCCGAGGGCTGGCTCCAGGGCGAGGACGACTGGGGCCGTCCGGCCGACGTGCTGGCGCTGCCGGACGGCTCGCTGCTGGTCGCCGACGACAAAGCGGGCGTGATTTACCGGATAAGTTATTCCCCAGCGTAGGATCGGTCCCAGGGGTCCCGCTTCTTTGCCTTCGGCAAAACCGCAACCCCCCTGGTACCCGGCTTGTCCAGTGCCGTTTTCTCCCACAAACCTGGCCCCGTGGGAGTGTTCCGAGGGGCGCACTCATTTTGGCTGGAGTCGATAACCGGACCCAATGAATCTGCTGCAGATCCTGATTCTGGCGCTGGTGCAGGGCGTGACCGAGTTTCTGCCGGTGTCCAGTTCGGCCCACCTGGTCCTGGCGGGGCAGTTGCTCCCTTGGGCCGACCAGGGTTTGCTGATGGACGTGGCGGTACACGGCGGCAGTCTGATTGCGGTGGTCTTCTATTTTCGGCGCGACTTGCTCTCGATGCTGGGTGGGGGCGAGAGCCGCGAGTTTCCGCCGCTGGCGGCCCGCACGCTGGCCGGTTGGCTGGCATTGGCCACGATCCCGCTGGTGATCGCCGGCGCGGTGTTTGCCGGGCTGGTCGCGACCGACCTTCGCAGACTCGAGGTGATCGCGTGGGCGTCGATCGGCTTCGGCCTGCTGCTGTGGCTGGCCGACGCCTGGAGTCGGCGGCGGCCGCCGGACAACCGAATGAGCCGCAATCGGGCGCTGGCGATCGGTTTGGCGCAGGTGCTGGCGCTGATC
>JBFGYD010000016.1:0-12753 GCA_041587615.1 Lysobacterales bacterium | reverse complement strand
CGGCCGTGCTCAAAGCGGGGGTCAACCGCTTTCGGGCGATCCTGCTGACCTCGCTGACGACCTTCTTAGGGCTCGTGCCGATCGTGTTTTTCGAAAAGAGCCTACAGGCCCAGATCGTGATCCCGATGGCCGCCGCGCTGGCGTTTGGCATCCTGTTCGCCACCGTGATCACCCTGTTCCTGATCCCGGTGCTGTACCACATCTTGGAGGACGTCAAGGGCCTGTTCCGCCGCCGCGGCGCGGAGCGTCCGCCGGCCGCCGGAGCCGAACCCGAGCGCGCGTAGCGGCGGTCAGCGAAAAAAGGCGGCCTCGGCGGCGATCGCGGTGCGGCGAGGGACTTTTTCAAGCGAGAACCCGCGAACGGCCCAGTTCCAGAACGCAGCGACCGTGTCGATCGCCGGTGGGGGCGGGTCCTGACCGAGGAAACGCCACGCCGCGCGCAGCGCCAGCAGTGGGCGTTCCGGGTCCAGCGGTGGCGCCTGGGTCTGCTTGCTGAGCTTGCGCCCGGCGCTGTTGACCGCGACCGGGATGTGCGCGTAGACCGGTTCGGGCAGCCCGAGGCAGCGCTGCAGGTAAATTTGTGGCGCGGTCGAGTCGAGCAGGTCGGCGCCGCGCACGCTCTCAGTGACGCGCTGGAAGGCGTCGTCGACCACGACCGCGAGGTGATAGGCGGTCAGGCCGTCGGCGCGGCGGACGATGAACGCGCCCACGTCGGTTGGCAGGTCGCGAGCGATCGGCCCCTGAATCGAGTCTTCGAATTCGATCCTGCCGGTTACCCGCAGGCGGACCGAGCGGGGATCGCGCCCCGGCGGCAGGCCCCGTTCGCAGGTGCCGGGATAGATCTTCGCGCCGTCCATGTGCCGGCGCGAGCAGCCGCAGTCGAAGCTGAGTCCCAGTGCTCGAAGCCTCGCCAGGGCCTGCTCGTAGGCGTGCGCGCGCGTGCTTTGGTACAGCACCGGCTCATCCGGAACCATGCCGAAGCGCGCCAGGTCGGCGACGATGGTTTGAGCCGCGCCGGGCACCTCGCGCGGCGGGTCGAGGTCGTCGATCCGCAGCAGCCAGGCCCCGCCCACCGACCTGGCGCGCGCATGACTCGCGACCGCGGCCAGCAGCGATCCGAAATGCAGCCGGCCGGTGGGGGAGGGAGCGAATCGCCCGCGATAGTCAGCCGTCATCGCGCCTTTCAACCTTGGTACCTGATATGGACATTGAAATTCGCGCGCGGCGGCCGAATCTCTAGTCCCATGTTAATGAAACACCGAACTACGGAGCAACGCCAATGACGCGGCTTTTATTGTTTTTCGCGACCAACATCGCGGTGCTGGCGGTGGCCACGATCGCGTTCAAGATCTTCGGCATCGAGGACCTGATCGCCCAGTCCGGCTCTCAGCTCAATCTGACCGGCCTGCTGATCATCTCCGGCATCGTGGGATTCGCCGGATCGTTCATCTCGCTGGCGATGTCGAAGTGGATTGCGCTGCGCTCGACCCGCGCCCACGTGATCGAGAAGCCGCGCAATTCGGCCGAGGCCTGGCTGGTCGACACCGTACGCCGCCAGGCGCGAGAAGCCGGCATCGGCATGCCGGACGTGGCGATCTACGACGCCCCGGAGATGAACGCGTTTGCCACCGGCATGAAGCGCAACGACGCCCTGGTGGCGGTCTCAACCGGGCTTTTGCGCGGCATGAACCAAGACGAAGTCGAAGCGGTGCTGGCGCACGAGGTCAGCCACGTGGCCAACGGCGACATGATCACGATGGGACTGCTGCAGGGAGTGCTGAACACGTTTGTGTTCTTCTTGTCCAGGGTGATCGGGTTCCTGGTCGATCGGCTCGTGTTTCGATCCGAGCGCGGCACCGGAATCGGCTATTTCATGGTCGTCATCGTGGCCCAGATCGTGCTGGGAATCTTTGCCAGCATGATCGCGATGTGGTTTTCGCGCCGCCGTGAGTTTCGCGCCGACGCCGGGTCCGCCAGGCTTTCGGGGCGGGGGAAGATGATCGCCGCGCTGGAGACTCTGGGGAGAACCTATGGTCAGAGTACGCTGCCGGAATCGGTCGAGGCGTTCGGTATCAGCGGCCGTACCGGCGGAGGACTCAAGCGCCTGCTGATGAGCCATCCGCCGATCGAAGAGCGGATCGAGGCGCTACGCCGAATCTGACCCGAAGACCGCCGCAAGCGGGCCCCGTGCTCACATCGCGTGGTCTATCATTGAAGGGTCCGATGCGGTGAGGGTAAAGCGATGATTGGCAGGAGCGTCCTTTACTGGATAGCGGCGGCGGTATTAATCTGCTGCGGGCGAAACGAGCAGGCAGCGAGTACGGCGCCTCCTCTGCCCAAGGAGATCATCGATCTTGGCACCCTGATCGCCGAGGAAACGCCCAGGCAGTTTTGGGGCAATCGATTCCTTCGGGACATGGGATTCGAGGAGCCGAACTCCTTTCGCGTGATTCACTGGCAATATGGACCCGTCTCCGGCTCAAACGCCTACTTCACACTGTTCAATCATGGCGGACCCCACGTCGATGCGCCCAACCACGTTGGCGTGGGTCCCGGTTTGGATGCCTACCCAATCGATGCGTTTGCGGGACCGCTCAAGGTCATCGACGTGAGTCATTTGGACCCTGGTCGAACGGTGACCGTCGACACGCTCAAGAGCCAGCCGATCAGCGCGGGCGACGTCGTGGTCATTTACACCGGGTACACAGCGCCAACTTCGGACACGGACCTTCCAGAGACGATTACGCTGACCTACCCAGCGGCCGAGTTTCTGGCAGACATCCCGATCCGAGCTTTTGGAACCGACGCGTTCAGCGTCGCCAGCATTACGGATCAAAGCCCCGTCGAGTCGGACAACGAAGTGGTTCAGACCGTCCCGATCCATCACGCGCTGCTGTCCCGAGGCATTCCAGCCTACGAACAGTTGGTCAATGTTTCTCGTCTACTCGGCAGACAGAACATGTATTTTGTGGGCGTTCCGCTAAACATCAAAGATGCGGACGGCATGCTCGTCAGGCCGGTTGCGCTCATCTACTGAGTCGATCCGCGGGCTAGTCCCGCTCGGGCTCCGAGAAAGGCGGCTCCGAGTCGTCCTTCGCCAGCCGGCCGGCCTTGCGCAGCGCCTCGCGCAGCAGATACTCGATCTGCGCGTTGACCGAGCGCAGTTCGTCGTCCGCCCAGCGCCTGACGGCGGCTAAGATTCGTTCGTCGACCCTGAGCGCGAAGGCCTTCTTGTTTGGCAACGGCTCTGCCTCGCCTCGTCAGTAGAGGCTGCCGGTATTGAGCACCGGCTGTGCGTTCTCCTCGCTGCAGAGCACGACCAGCAGGTTGCTGACCATTGACGCCTTGCGCTCCTCATCGAGGGTCACGATGTTCTGCCGGCTCAGTTCCGCCAGCGCCATCTCCACCATCCCCACGGCGCCCTCGACGATCTTCTGACGCGCGGCAATGATCGCGCTGGCCTGCTGCCGGCGGAGCATCGCGTGCGCGATTTCCTGCGCATAGGCCAGGTGGCTGATGCGCGCCTCGATAACCTCGACTCCGGCCTTGTCGAGTCGGTCCTGGATCTCGGTCTTCAGCGACTCGGCGATTTTGGCCGGATGGCTGCGCAGCGTGGTCTCGTTTTCGTTGTCCGATTCGTACGGAAACGAGGTCGCCATGTTGCGTAGCGCCGCCTCGCTCTGGATGCTGACGAATTCCTCGAAATCGTCGACCTCGAACACCGCTTCGGCCGTGTCGACGACTTTCCAGACGACGACCGCCGCGATCTCGATCGGGCTGCCGGACGATTCGTTGACCTTGAGCTGGCCGCTTTCGAAATTGCGCACCCGCACCGAGACCGCCCGCTTGGCGTAGAACGGGTTGGCCCAGCGCAGCCCCGGGTCGCGCGCGGTACCGACATAGGAGCCGAACAGCTGCAGCACCTTGGCCTCGTTGGGATGGACCATGAAAAAGCCGGCCCAACACACCAGCACGACGATCGCGAGCAGGGCCGAGGTCACAATCCAGCCCGGGCTGAAGATCTGAATGCCGTGAACCACCCCGTAAACGGTCAAAGCCTGGGCGATGAACAGGACCACCAGCATCGCGTAGCCCGACCTGACCTCAATCTTTTTCTCCCGGATCATGTTCGCTCTCCTATCATCAGAATATAAAAATCATATTGAAATGATATACCAAACGCAAACAGACGCATGTTCCGAAAGTCACGTCCAGACAAAAAAAAAGCCCGGCGGGCGCCGGGCTATGAGGGGAACGGAGTGGGTCGAGGGAGTGGGTACGAAGCCCGTGTGGCGAGGACTTCGGTAGGCTCTCAGGCGGCCGCCGCGGTGGGCGCGACTTCGCTGCCTGTAACTCCGTCCTGCGGGAAAAAGCTCAATTGTGTCCGCGCGTTGTGAGAAGCGCGTTGTGCCGCTGACCGATGCGCGTCCGCCGCCATTCGGCTCAGCAGTCGACCGGCGCGCGGCGAGACGAACTCAAAGCAGGTTCCGTCGCTGAACTGCAGCATCACGATGCTTTCGCGATCGCCTCCCAGCGGTCGAGTGATCACCCCGATGATGGTCTTGCCGACGATCGATTTCGTGTTGCGGGCCATGAACGGACTCCGGTTGTTGGTCATGGGAACGGATTAGAACAAGGCGGCTTCTCAAAACCTGAGAAATGTGTGTGGGTGCCTTGACAAATAAATATTTGTAAATAAAATTACAAATATGAACGGACAGTGGTCCCAACGACGATGAAGGCGGGGGTCAGCCATTCCCTGACCAAGGCCTGCGCCAGCGCGGCGATCCGTATTTTCACGCCGCTGGTGCGGATGTTTCTGCGCCATGGAATCCCGTACCAGGCCGCCGCCGAATGGCTGCGCTGGTGCTACGTGGATGTGGCCACGCGAGAATTCAAGATTCCGGGACGCAAACAGTCGAAATCGCGAGTGGCGGTCATCACCGGCCTGACCCGGGTCGACGTCGACCGCCTGCAGAAAATGCCGCCGCCGTACAAGGCGCAGCAATACCAGGAGTATCAGCGCGCCGCGAGGGTATTGACCGGCTGGGCGCGAGATCGCGGGTTCCAGACCTCGGACGGCGCACCACGACGCCTGCCGTTCGAAGGCGCCTCGCCGAACTTTTCCGAACTGGTCGAGCGCTTCAGCGGCGGCACTCCGCCGCGCGCGGTGCTCGACGAGTTGACCCGGGTCCGGGCGGTCAGGCGCACCAGCGACGGGAAGCTGGAGCTGATCAGCCCCCAATACGTGCCCATGGCCGGCAAGGACCCGCTCGATCAGATGGATATTCTGGGCCACGCCGGCGGCGCGCTGGTAACCACGATCGCCCACAACACGGATCCTGCCTGCGAAGAAACCTGGCTGCAGGGACAGGCCTTCAACGACCGGATTCCCGCCTCGGCGCTGGCAGCGGTCGCGACCCACATCAAACAGCGGGGCAGGGAACTGGTGTTCGAAATCGACGATTACCTGTATCAGCGCGCGCGCACCGCACCCGCTGATGAAGAAGACACGGTCGAGGCCGGCCTCGGCGTTTATTTCTTTTCAAATCCCCCGCCGGCACACGGGGAATGAACGGCTCCACGGAGGAGATAAGACATGACGATTCGATTTAAAAAGACAATGAACCGCCCTCGGCGGACCGCCGCAGGCGTTTGTCTGGCGGTGCTGTTCGCCACGGCGGGTGCCGGCGCTCAGGTCAGCGTGACCAAGGACTTCACCGGCATCTGGGATCAGCCGGAACATGAAAGCCAGGGCTTCGTGCTGCAGATCGTGGCTCAGCCGGGCGGCACCCGGCAGGCCGTAGCCTACTGGTTCACCTACGGCGAGGACGGGGACTCATTCTGGCTCGTCGGTCAGGGAGGCGTGGAAGGCAACACCATAGAGCTCGAGTTTCTGGAGGTCAGCGGTCCTACGTTTCTGTCTCCGTCCAATCCGATGCTGCGAATGGCCGAGGTCTGGGGCACCGGAACCATCGAGTTCGATTCCTGCAACGAAGCCACGGTTGAGGTGAGCGCGGCCGACGCGGTAACTGGCACCGGCTTGAACCGTTTCCAAATTACCCGCCTGGCCAATATCTTTGCGACCGACTGCACGGGCGGCATTGGCGACGATCTTTCACCCGCGGTCGCGCCGTTCGAGGCTCGCATCGAACTCGTGGGCACGGCGGCCGCGCCGGCCGCGTCCGGTGATGTCGAAATCGAGGTCGAGCCCGGGCGGGCAGAGTTCGAGGTCGAAGTCGAAGACCTGCCTCTGGGCGATTACCAGGTCGTCGTCGACGGCGTCGATCGCGGCACGCTGACCGTGATCGACACCGGCATGGGGTTCGAGGGCGAGCTGAAGCTCCGCAGCCCGGCCGACGCCGGCGCGGCCCTGCTGACCTTCGACCCGCGCGGGGCGGTGGTCGAAATCGTCCAGGAGGACACCGTTTTTCTGACCAGCGACGCGATGCCCGGCGGCGGTCCAATGGTCATTGAATTCAAGATCGAGATCGAGCTGGACAACGCGGGCGTCTACCCGGACGGCTCGGGCGAACTCGAATTCGAGCAGCGACTGGACCGCACCGAGTTCAAGGTCGAGATCGAGGACGTACCGGCCGGTCCGTACGGGCTGAGGGTCGGCGGCGTGGATCGCGCCGTCATCGACGTCATCGAACTGATGGACGGTGGCACCGAGGGTGAACTGGAATTTCGCGATCCGGTCGAGGCCGGGAAGCTGCCGCTGGACTTCGATCCGGCCGGACAACTCGTCGAGGTGGTCGAAGGCGAGACCGTGATCTTCTCCGCCGAGGTGCCCGATGAGACCGACATCGGCGGTGGAGCCGGTAATCCCGACGACGGCGCCGACGGGCCCGACGACGGAGCCGACGATCCGGACGACGGAGCCGACGATCCGGACGACGGAGCCGACGATCCGGACGACGGAGCCGACGATCCGGACGACGGCGCCGATGATCCGAACGACAACGGCGATGAGGTCGAAGTCGAGGTCGACCTGGTCAACAGCGGTCTCGACGCGGACGCTTCCGGCCGCGCACGTCTGCGGACCCGGCCCGATCGGACTGACTTCAACGTCGAGGTCGAGGACCTGGATGACGGCGACTACGAGCTGTTCGTGGGCGCAACCCAGGTTGCCACGATCACGGTCGCGGGCGGCGAAGGAGAGGTCGAGTTCCGCGATCCGGTCGAGCCCGGCAAACTGCCGCTGGATTTCGATCCGCGCGGTATGACCATCAGCGTCGAGCAAAACGGCGAGGTATTTCTGAGCGTCGACTTTCCGGCGGAGTGAGTTGCCGTTGCGATGGCCTGCCTCTCCTTGGCCTTCGCGAGCCCGGCCGGCCGGTTCCCGCTACCGGCCGGCCTTTTTTCGTCGTGCGCCAGGCTATTGGCGCCAGCCGACGTAGCGCAGCAGGGTGCCGTTGAGCGGTCCGTTGTCGGGGTACACGGCGACCTCGCGACGAAACACGAACACGCTGCGACGGACCAGGCCCGGCACGGTCACGCAGTCGCGGTCAAGCAGCGCCTGCAGCCGCTCCAGCAGTTGGTCGCGAGCGGGCGAAGGGGCCGTCGCCGAGGCCTGCTCGAACAGCGCGTCGTACTCGGGATTACGATACTGGCTGTAATTGGCGCCGGGTAAGGTATTGGGGCCGTAGAACAGCTCGAAATTGTTGATCGGGTCCGGATAGTCCATCACCCAGCCGAGCACGTAGACGTTGATCTCGGCATTGGCGATGCCACGCGCCAGGGCGCTCAGGTTGGGGTAGGAGCGCGCCGCGATGCGACTCTCGGGGTATCCGGCGGCGACCAGGGCGTCGCGAAAGAATGCATACTCCTGGCGGCCGCGGACGCCGGCCAGATGGCCGTAGCTCAACGGCGGCGCCGGGCGCAGGTCGAGTTCGGCCAGCGCGGGCGGCGCGCGGCGGCGAGCCGGGATAGCCCCCGGGGCGCCGGTGGCCGGCGGCGCCAGAGCGTCGATGACGATGCCCAGCCCCTGGTAGAAGATCCGGTTGCGCTCGTCCCAGTCAACCGTGGCCGCCAGCGCGCAGCGCAGCCGGCGTCGTTCCTCGGCGCGGCCCGAATCGGGATCGCCGCCGATGCTCGGATCGGCAAAGTTGAAGTCCAGCCGCACGAACCCAAGCTCCGGTGCCGGCGCGGCCTGCAATGCGGCTCGGTACTCGGTCTTGAGCCGGCCCGCGATCGGGTCTGCCAGCAACTCGCCGACCTGGTCGGCCGGCAGGCGCAGAAACTGGATTCCGGCGGCCGAGTTGAATGCCAGCCAGCGGGCGGCGTCGTCCGGAATGAAGTCCACGCCCACGCGCTCAATCAGCGGCAGCTTCAGCCCGTCGAGCGACTCGAGCCCGAAATCACGATGCCGTTCCGGCTGGTAACCTTCGCTCTCGAGATCCAGCGTCGTCGGGCCGTAGTTCGAATTTCGGACCAGCAGCGCGCGGCCCGAATCGAACGAGGCCAGTCGGTACGGACCCGAACCGACCGGGTTGACCCCGAATTCACGCCCATAGCGCGCGACCGCCTCCCGCGGCACCACCGCGGACAGCGGATTGGCCAAGGTGTGGAGCAAGGCCGGATAGGGGGCGGTGAGCCGGATTTCCAACCGATAGCGGTCCAGGACCTTCAGCCCGGCCACCGGCGCCTCGGCATCGACGCCGGCGGCCCACGCGTCGAGCCCGGCGATGCGCCCGCGCCACAGCCACTGCCCCTGCGAGCGGGTGGCGGGGTCGAAATGCCGCATCAGCGAATAAACGACGTCGGCGGCGACGACCTCCCGCCCGGCGCCGTCGGTGAAGGCCGGGTCATCGGCGAAGCGCTGGCCCGGGCGAATCCGGATCAGGTAGCGCAGCCCGTCGGCGGAAATATCGGGAAAATCGGCTGCCAGCGACGGTTTCAGCCGGTACGGGCGCGCCAGGTAGCGATAGACGAACAGCGTCTGAAACAGGTTCTGGGTGATGAACGCCGAGTACCGGTCCCCGCTGTGGGCCGGATCCAGATCGGCGGGCACGCCCGGCAGCGAATGACGGTACAGCGCTTGACCGCCCGGTAAATCCGATTCCGGCGCGCAGCCCGAGGCTGCCGCCAGCGTGGCCAGCAGCAGCGTCAGTCTCCAGCGGTATCTTCGCCGCGTGGTCCTCAAAATCGCCCCGGCTCGTGCTGCCCGCGGTGACTTTAGAGCGAGCCGGCCTCCGATGCAAAGACCGAGGTGTATCGGCAATATTCGGGTTACACGCGCTGGCCGACCGCCGGGCGGCGCCAGGACGCCGCGGCCGCATCGCGGCGGGCGACGATGGCCAGGTTTCCGCCCAGCACCAGCAGCACGCCGGCGATCAGGTAGCGGTCCACCGTCAGGCCCTCGAACATCAGCGACAGGATGACCGCGACCACCGGAAACATCACCACCGCGTAGCCGGCCTTGTGCGCGCCGATGCGCCCGAGCAGCGTCAGGTAGCAGCCAAACGCGAGCACCGAGCCCACCAGGGTCAGATACGCCAGCGAGATCACATAGCGCGGGGACGGATCGAACACGAAGGGTTTGCCCAGCACCAGCGCCACAGCGGCGTTAAACGCGCAGCCGTAGAGCATGCCCCAGGCGTTGGACTGCAGCACCGGCAGGCCGGCCTTCTGGGTCCGCTGCGAGACCATGTTGCCGAACGAGGCCACCAGTGCCCCGCCCAGGCACAGCGCGGCCCCCTTGAACGTGGCGTCCGACAGGCTCAGCTCCTTGAGCTGGGGCCAGAACAGCACCACCACGCCGGCCATCCCCAGCGCGGCGCCCAAATACACCGTCGAATCCGAGCGGGTGCCGAAAAATAGGCGCGCGTTGATGATGTTCATCCACACCATTGACGAGAACGCGACCGCGTTCAGCGCCGAGCTGATGTAGAGCTGGGCCGAATAGGTCGCCAGGTAATTGAGGCCGAACAGCAGCAGCCCCATCAGCGCAAACTGAAAATGGGCCGGGGCGCCGAATTTCAGCGTCCTCCCACGGGCCAGGCACCACGCGAACAGCAGTCCCGCGGCCAGCGCGTAGCGGTAGACCAGCGATACCTCCGGGGCCACGGTGCCGAGCTGGTAGTTGATCGCCAGCCAGGTCGAGCCCCAGGCCAGCACCGAGGCCAAGTACAGCAGAAAATTACTCACGGGCGAGTTTGTCGGCCATCGCGGCCAGCAGGTCGGCCCGCAGCCGCTGGCGGCGCGAGCGCCGGCGCAGCGCCGCCCTCAGGCCGACGCAGGCCAGCGTGGCCTGTTCGCGGCACGGGCGCTTTTTGACCGGCGGTAGACGGTCCTCGGTCGCGGGTCTCAGGTTCATCGCGCGCCCTCCGGGATTCAGATGCCACGGTAACCAGCATACGCTCATTCTGTATAGTTAACAGATACAAAAATATTGAAATATAACCTTTACAGTTCGCGTCGAAACGGTTACGGTTTTGTCGTGTTAGCGATCGACAAAGTCAGCGGAACCCATCTGTACCGGCAGGTCGCCGAGCTGGTCGCGGCCGAACTCGAAGCCGGGACCTTGCGCCCGGGTGACCGCCTGCCGTCGCTGCGCCGGATGGCCGCCATGCTGGAGGTCAGCATCCCGACCGTCAAGCAGGCGTACGAGGAACTCGAGCGCCAGGGCAGGGTAACAGCGCGGCCCCAGTCGGGATTCTACGTCCAGGCTCAGCGCCGCAATGCGCCGGTTCAAATGGCCTCCGGCTGCCGGGATCCGGTCGAGGTCTGTTGCCGCAGCCTGGTCGAGCAGGTCTACGACGCGATCCACCGACCCGGCGTGATCCCGCTCGGCATCGCCAACCCGTCGATGGTCCGCCCGGCCGCGAAGATGCTCCACCGGACCATGAAACGGGTCATGGCCAGGGCCGAGGAGCGCAGCCTCGGCTACGCGCCGATGCTCGGCGACCCGGGCCTGCGCCGGCAGATCGCGTTTCGCTACCTGGACCTGGGCGGCGGGGTCGCGCCCGAAGACGTGATCATCACCAACGGCGGCCAGGAGGCGCTTGCGCTGGCGCTGCAGGCCTGCGCCAAGGCCGGCGACGTGATCGCGGTGGAATCGCCGACCTACAGCGGTATTTTGGAGCTGATCGAAAGCTTGGGCATGCTGGCCCTGGAGATCGAGACCTGTCCGGAATCCGGCGTGTCGCTGGCGGCGCTGGCGCACGCTCTGGACCGGCAGAGCGTGCGCGCGTGCCTGCTCTCATCTTCGCTCAACAACCCGCTGGGTTCGCTGACCAGCGACGAACACCGGCGCGAACTGGTCGCGCTGCTGGAATCGCGCGGCGTGATCCTGATCGAGGACGACGTCTACGGCGACCTGGTTTTTGACGGGCAGCGACCGAAACCGGCGCAGTTTTTCGCGCGCCGTTCGGGCGTGCTGACCTGCGGCTCGTTTTCCAAAACCGCGGCGCCGGGCTACCGCATCGGCTGGCTGCTGCCGGGCAGGTTCCGCGAGGCGGTCAGTCGCCTGAAGCGCTCGCTGTCGTGTTCGTCGGGGCTGCTCCAGCAGCTGACCCTGAGCGAGTTTCTGTCCGGCGGCGATTACGACCGCCATTTGAAGGCCCTGCGCCCGGTGCTGAAATGCAACAGCGAGCGGATGGGCGCCCGGATCGCGCGCTCGTTTCCGGCCGAGACCCGGGTTTCCCAGCCGCGCGGGGGTTCGGTGCTGTGGCTGGAACTGCCGGGCCGGTTCGACTCGGAGCGACTGTTCAAGCTGGCCATCGACGAGAACATCAGCATCTCGCCCGGGGTGATCTACGCGCCGGATGCGCGCTATCGCCACTTCATCCGACTGAGCTTCGGTCATCCGTGGGACGACCGCCTGGAGCAGGCCATCGACCGCCTCGGCGCGCTGCTGGCAGACGCGTAGCCGGCGACTGCAATATTCTGGCTACGGAGCGATGACCGTTTCCGCGTCTGGATCGGGGGCTTCGGCTTTGGCCTCGCGCACGATGCGCTTGACGTCCCCGAGCAAGGCCTTTGCTTCGAAGATGATGCCGTCCTTGATGGTGTATTCGACCCCGCCCAGGTGCGCCGGCTGGCCGCTTGAGTCCAGTCGAAAATGGCCGGTGCCGTAGAGCACTTTGAAGTTGGCGATCGGGTTGTCCGCCACGATCACCAGGTCGGCCAGCTTGCCGACCTCGATCGAGCCGATCTCATTGCTTTCCCCGAGCGCCTCGGCGCCCGACAGGGTCGCGGCGCGGATCACTTCCAGCGGATGGAAGCCCGCTTCCTGCAGCAGTTCGAGTTCGCGAACGTAGCCGAACCCGTAAACCTTGTAGATGTAGCCCGAATCGGAGCCGGTCGTGACCCGCCCGCCGTGGTTCTTGAAGTCGTTGACGAACCGCATCCACAGGCCGAAGTTTTGCCTCCAGGCGATTTCGTCGGCCGTGGTCCAGTCGAACCAGTAGGACCCGTGCGCCGAGCGGCTCGGCTGGAAGAACTCCCACAGTCTCGGGTGGGTGAATTCGCGGTGCCATTCGGCGGTGCGCTCGCGCATCAGGTCGCGGCTGGCCTCGTAGATCGTAAAGGTCGGGTCGAGCGTGAAATCGAGCTCGATGAGCTCGTCGCGTACCGCGTTCCAGCGCGCGCTGCCCGGGGCCGCGGCCTGCCGCCACAGCCGACCGGCCTCGCCGAAGCGGTGCTGCTCGTCGTTATAGTTGTAATCCGCCGGATAGTCCTGGATCACGCGGTCCACGAACAGCGCCTCGGGCAGGCCGTACCAGTGTTCCATCGTGGTCAGCCCGG
>JBFGYD010000015.1:0-13014 GCA_041587615.1 Lysobacterales bacterium | reverse complement strand
GTGGCCACGAACAGGCTGTCGCGGTCCCGCCAGGAAACCCGCATTTTCGCCTTTGGAAGCTGGAAACCGTCATCCAGAAAAGATCGGGTGGCCGCGTCGAACTCGCGCATGATCACCGCGTCCCCGCCGCCGGGCGACAGGAACACGAGACAGCGGCGATACTGCTTGGGCAGGCAGCGCATGCCCTTGAATACCCATGGGTCGTCGCCGACCGCGGCCAGCGCGTCGACGTCGATGACGGTCTCCCAGTCCGGCTCTTCGCTGGCGAATTGCTGGACCGTGGTGCGCCGGTAGATCCCGCGCGGATGGTCCGGGTCACGCCAGAAGTTGTACAGCCAGCCGGCCTCCTGATGAACCCTGGGGATGCGCGACTCGGCATTCAGGATCGCGCGCGCCTGGCGGTGCAGTTGCTCGAAATCGGGATATGCGTTCAGGCGTTTGGCCGTCGCCGCGTTCTGCTGGCGAACCCATTCGAGCGCCCGCGCGCCGTCGATTTCCTCCAGCCAGAGATACGGGTCCTCCGGTGCCGGCGCTGCCATCAGCGGGACCAGGCAAAGCCATATAACGCTCCATTTCATCGGGCATCGCCAGGGCATTGAGAACGCGCGATGATAACACCGTTCCGGGTCGCGAGGGCGAGACGCCCAGCGCGTGCGTCGCGTTGGCGGTGCCCGGATTCAGCCGGACGGTTCCGTGGACGTTGATTCGCGGATAGTCGAAGACGCTCATCTGATCCTCCCCTGTAAAAGCCACGCCAAACCGGCGTCATGATCGCGGAGGCTGCGGTTCCACGAAGCGACAAGCACTCGAAATCTTCGGATGCCCAGGGCCGCTCGGTCGTCCCCCGTTGTCTTAAACGTATAGCGCCCCGCCCTTTTTTTACGCGCGGACTAGCCCTTACCGAGCTCGCGCTTGATCTGGGCCGCAAGGGCCTCGGCGTCCCGCCGTCCTCTCAGCCCGGCGCCGAGTACGCGCGCGCGGCCCTCGCGCGGGCGTAGGGTCAGGCGGTAGAAGCGGCGGCCGAAGGCCTGCATGCCCGGCTCGATCGACAGATCCTCGATCTGGTCGGTGCGCAGGGTCTTTTCGCCGCCCAAAAGGGCCAGTCCCGAGCGCCACGACAGCTCTCCCGGTCGCACCCGGAGTTCGGTCCGGCGCAGCCACAGCTCGAGCGCAAACCAGCCGATCAGCAGGCCCACTGCCAGAAAAATCAACCCGAACCAGAACGGCGCCTCGTCGATCGCCATCATCGCCGCCCCGGCGCCGCCGAACACGACCGCGAATACCGTCGTCGTCGCGGCCACGCCCTTGTGGCGAGCCGCGGAAAAGCGGTAGCGCGCGGCCCCGGCGCGGGAATCACGTTTGACCCCGGTATGCTGCCAATCGCCGCCATCCCCGGCCGGCGCCGGTCGCGCCTCGGCCTCGCCGATCGCGCCGAGGTTCGAGATCGGCGCCAGCAAGTCGCCCTGGAACACCGGGACGTCGAAGCGGGCGGCGAAGTCGACCCCCGGCACCTCGGCTCGGGCCTCCAGTTTCCACTGAATCGAGGGATTGGAGTCGGTGTCGGTCAGTGCCGCGTCGGCCGGCAGAGCGAACCGGATCGGGACCCGCGCGCCGGCGCCGGTACGCCCGCGCAGATCGATCCGCTGGTCATCCTGCCACAGCAGGGTCTCACGGGTTTTGCGGTTCTTGCCCGAGCCGGTGGTCCGTTTGCTGACGCAGCTCAAAGTCGCGTCGAGGCTGTCGGCCTCCAGCGCTACCGGCACCTTCAGATCGCCGGCCACGACCCCGCCCGGGCTCGCCGGCAGCGGGTCCATGATAAAAACCGACTTGCCGAAGCGTCGCCAGCGCACGACCGCGATCACGGCCCATGCCGCCAAACCGATCCCGACCAGCGGGAATATGAAGCCGATTGCGGCGACGTAGTTGCTGTTGCCGAACACCTCGCCCGGCAGCAGGAACGCGACCGGCGTGGAAACCAGGTTCCAGAACACGGCGAAACCGACGGCGAACCACATCGTCGCTTTGGTCTGGCAGTGCAGTTCACCACGGTCCCAGTCGGCATTCCAGCGCCACGGCTCGGCGGGATGGGCGCGCTCGCGCTGGCGGTCGGCCTTCACTTTGCGCGAACCGACGAACGACATCGCCATCACGACCGCGCCGACGCCCCCGAATACCAGCGGGAAGATCATCATGAACGCGAACATGCCCCAACGCATGCTCCGCACGACGACCGCCTCGGACGGATCGTCGGGATTGACGTAAGCGGTGACGGGCTCGCCGGAACGGCGGTGCTGTTCCAGCAGCGCGTGCGTCCGATGGTGAAAATCGCCGATGTTGTCGCTGCCGGTGTCGAACGAGATTCGAGTGCTCTCGAACGCCTGCCCGCCGACTTCGTAGCGATAACGGCCGGACACCGAGTAGGTCGTCGAGTCGTCACCGTGGGAGACGTCGAGTTCCGCGGCCAGCACGGTCGCTGCCACCGGCGTCCAGGAGCGCGCCTGGAACGACTGGACCAGCGTGCTCAGTGCGATGTATCCGGGAATCATCCCGACCAAGAAAAACACGAGCCCGAACACGAACAGGCAGCCGCCGCCGAATTTGCTTTTGTTGTTCCCCTTCACCGCCCCTTGAGCCGCTCCCACAGTTGCCTCAGATCGTCGTAATCGCGCGACGCTGAACGCAGCTCGCTCGCGACAGGCACCGGATGTGGATTGCCGAACTCGGCCACCTTGAAGCGAAACACATAGGCGCCTTCCAGACCCATGCGCAGGTCGGTCATCAATATGACGTCGCTTTCACGCTCCATCTTGAAGAAACCCTTCGTGAACCATTTCAGGCGTTCGACCGGCCAATGATCGTCAAGGCCCGACAGCAGTTCGGGATGGCTCGGGTAGCGATCGAATTCGACCCGCCGCTCGCCGTCGAGCAGCGAGTACCAACCCTCGTAGTAGCCGCCCTCGTCCATCACGACCAAACGCCACAGCAACGTATTGAACGGGCTGGCCAGGGTCAGGAGCTGACGGTATTCGATGTCCTGTTGCTCCAGGGACTCGGCGGCGAGGGCCTGCACGTGGAGCTTGGCGGCCACGCTCCAGGCCAGATAAACGGTGCTCAGCGCCAGGCCAGCTGAGTTCCAGAGATAGCCGAGCCGCGGGCGGCGCTTGAACGCCACGACCGCCGCGACGCCGATCGCGAGCGGCAGGGTGTAGGCCGGATCGATGATGAACAGCGAGCCCCAGCCCATCGGCGTGGCGTTGACCGGCCAGAAGATCTGGGTGCCGTAGATCGTGAATGAATCCAGCAGCACGTGGGTCGCAAACGAGGCGTAGACCAGCAGGTACCAACCGCGGCGATGCGGCGCGTCCCGCGGGTGGATCTTGCGGATCAGCCATACCATCAGCGGGGTCAGCGCGGCCAATACCAGCAGCGAGTGGCTGAACGAACGGTGATAGGTGAAGTCGGCCACCGCGCTGCCCAGCGGAATGAACACGTCCAGGTCGGGCAGGGTGCCGCAGACCGCGCCCCACAGCGCGGCCTTGCGCCCGACCTGACGGCCGAGCGCCGCTTCGCCGACCGCGGCGCCGAGGATGATTTGGGTGATCGAATCCAAGCCCTAGTGCCCTGTACGGGACACCATTTATACCAGAGCCGATGCCTGTGCGATCATTAAGCTTTTGGACGAACGCATGACCGCGTGGACGTGCTGGCGTTGCGGCGCCGAATTGACCGAACTGATCTTGCCCATTTCGCGCCGCGACGAGTGCCCGGAGTGCCGCGCCGAGCTGTCCGTGTGTCGGATGTGCAAGCACCACGCGCGCCGGCGCGACAACTGGTGCCTGGAAGAGCGGGCGGAGCCGCCGCGCGACCCGGAGGCGGCCAATTTCTGCGACTACTTCTCCCCTCGGCCGGGGGCCTACGCCGCGCTCCACGGCACCGGCGATGAGCGGGCCAAGGCCGCGCTGGACGAGCTTTTCGGCGGCCCGCCGGCCCCCAAGGATGAAGACGATCCGCTGGCCGAACTCAAAGCCCTGTTCAAGGATTCGCCTGAAAAGCCCTGATCGGCCCCGCCGCCGCTCCTGCCGCCGCGCCCGGTCAACCGTTCGGCTGCCGGCGCGTTGATATTGGGGAACGCCCAACACGGAGGAGACGACGATGAACCGATGGATTTTGAGCGGCCTCGCCCTGGCGGCGATTGGATTTTCCGCCAATGTCTTCGCCGGCGCGCCCTCGCCGCGGGTCGACGCGCGCCAGCACGCGCAGGCTCATCGCATCGCCCACGGTGTCGCCAACGGCGCGCTGACCCCGCGGGAAACGGCCGGCCTGGTGGCTCAACAGCGCCACATCCGTGCGACCGAACGCTGGTTCGAGCGCGACGGGCAGCTCGGCTACCGCGAGCGCCGGGTTCTCGATGGCATGCAGGACGGCGCCAGTGGCCGGATCTACCGCAAGAAACACAACGGCCGGCGCGACTGACCACGGCTCCGAGCTCAGAGGCAAGTCTCAAGACAGGAACCAACGCAAAGACGCGATGGCGCGAGGCCGCAAAGGACAGGTTTTATCGTCCTCTCTGCGCCTCTGCGCCTCTGCGCCTCTGCGCCTTTGCTTGTTTCCTGACTACCGGTCGGCGCCGGTCAGCGTGACCGTGAACTGCTTGCGGGCGCCGTCGCGGACAACCTCGACGGTGACGGCGTCGCCCAGTTCGTGGCGCTCCAGCGCGTCGAACAGATCGGCGCTGTCCCGCACAGAAACCCCGTCGACGCTGACGATAACGTCGCCGGGGATTACGCTGCCGTCGCGCAGCACCCGCACGCCCTGGAGTCCGGCGCGCTCGGCGCCGCTGCCGGGACTGACCTGCAGCACCGCGACACCCTCGATCCGCAACTGGGCGGTGATCCGCTGGCTGATTCCGTCGTCGACCCGAATTCCCAGCGCCGGACGAATGTAGCGCCCGTAGGCAATCAGCCGAGGCACGACCCAGTTGACGGTGTCCACCGGTACCGCGAACCCGATCCCGGCGTACGCGCCGGAGGGGCTGAAGATGGCCGTGTTGATGCCGATCAGGCGCCCCGCCGAGTCGATCAGCGGCCCACCCGAGTTGCCCGGGTTGATCGCCGCGTCGGTCTGGATCAGGTGGTCGATCTCGCGCCCCCGGCCGGCCGAGATCGATCGGTCAAGGGCCGAAATGACCCCGGTGGTCAGCGTGTAGTCCAGGCCAAACGGATTGCCGATTGCGAGCACTTTCTGGCCGACCTTCAGGTCGGCGCTGGTACCGATCGGGATCGCCGCGGGGCGCTTGCTGCCGGCGTCGATACGCAGTACGGCCAGATCGTGCTCGACTGAGAACCCCACCAGCGCCGCGTCGAACACACGCCCATCATTCAAGTGCACCCGAGCGCGCTGGGCGCCCTCGATCACGTGGTAGTTGCTGACCACGTGACCGCCGTCGTCCCAGATGAAGCCGGAGCCGGTGGCGCGCGGCACCTCCATGACGTTGCGGGTCCAGAAGTCGACCCGGCGCTCGAGCGTGGTGATGTAGACCACCGACGGACTGATCCGCTCGAAGATCTCGATCGTCGACTGCTCATCGCCGGTCAGCTCGCCGCGCGGGATCACGGGCCGCGGATCGGCCTGGGCCGCGATGACCCAGCTTTCGAGCCGCGGATACAGGACGACCCCCGCGGCCGCTGCCATCAGCACGAGCAGCCATGCTTGGGTACGCGCCATCGATTCAGCTCCCGGACAGTTGCGGCATCGATATTGTGCCGCCCCGAGGGCGTCGCCGCCAACACCCGAAGGCTGGGCCGACGCTGCCCGGCCGGCTATCATGGGCGCCGTTTGAACAAATCCGACCGACAAGGAGAGCGCCCGCGATGATTGCCGCCAACGACCCGGAGCTGAAGAGCTGGGTGGAGATTCCCGGAGCGAGTGATTTTCCGATTCAGAACCTGCCCTTCGGGATTTTCCGCCCGCCCGGCAAGCCGCCCCGGGCCGGGGTCGCGATCGGCGCCTATGGGCTCGATTTGAGGGCGCTGGCCCGCGCCGGACTGCTCGCCGGCCTCGGCTTCCCGAAGGCGGTCTACGGGACCCGTTACCTGAACGCGCTGATCCAGGTCGCCGGCAAGTCCGGCATGCGCGCGCTGCGCCAGCGGATCTCCGAGCTCTTGAACGCGAACAACAGCGAACTGCGCGACGACACCGCTTTGCGCGCCGCCTCGCTGCATCCGCTGGATCACGTCGAGCTCCTGATGCCGGTCCGGGTGCCGGATTACACCGATTTCTATTCCAGCGAGCAGCACGCGTTCAACGTCGGCTCGATGTTCCGCGACCCCGACAACGCGCTGCTGCCCAACTGGAAGCATTTGCCGGTCGCCTACCACGGGCGAGCCTCGACCATCGTTCCGTCCGGCGTACCCATTCGCCGGCCGCTAGGGCAGACCAAGGCGCCGGACGCGGCCGCTCCCAGCTTCGGTCCCAGCAAGCGCCTGGATTTTGAACTGGAAATGGCGTTTGTTACGTTCGACGGCAAGCCGATGGGCGAATCGATCAGCACCGCGGAGGCGGACGATTACATCTTCGGCCTGGTCCTGTTCAACGACTGGTCGGCGCGCGATATTCAGGCCTGGGAATACGTGCCCCTGGGCCCGTTCCTGGCCAAGAATTTCGGCTCCAGCATCTCGCCCTGGATCGTGACCCTGGACGCGCTCGAGCCGTTCCGGGTGCCGGGTCCGGCGCAGGAGCCGGAGGTGCTGCCATACCTCCAGCACAGGGGCGAGGGTCACTACGACATCGACTTGTCCGTCGCGATCGACCCGGGCGACGGTCACGAGAACATCGTCTGCCGATCCAGCCTGAAGCACCTATATTGGTCGATGCGCCAGCAGCTGGCCCATCACACGGTGGGCGGCTGCCGGATCAACGCCGGCGACATGGTGGCGTCAGGGACCATCAGCGGAACCTCGCCGGATTCGTTTGGTTCGATGCTCGAGCTCTCCTGGAACGGCACCAAGCCGCTGACTCTCAGCAACGGTGCCGAACGCAGCTTCATCAACGACGGGGACACCGTGATCATGCGCGGGTCGGGCGTTCGCGACGGCGTGCGGATCGGGTTCGGCGAGGTTCGCACACGCGTCCTGCCGGCCCGGACATGACGCATGTTCCGCGGCGCCGGCGCGGGTCGGGCTGTCTCGAGCGCATCACGGGTTTGGGTTCCCGTTTCCGCCCTGCTCCTGCTTCGGCTTGACGGCCGAGCGGAAACCGACGAGTTTGCCGAGTACTCCGTACCAGAACGGCGCGCCGAGGCTGAGCAGCAGAACCGTCATCAGCTTCCCCCGAGTCAATTCCACGTCCCGCCATGACTCGATGCGATGCAGCTCGAAGGCCTGTGTCTCATTGATCTCTTTGAGGACGTCGTCGACCGCCTTTCGCGCATTCTCTACGGTCTCCTTGCCGGCGGCGTCCTGACCTTCCGACGCCGTCTGCGCCTGGTAAAACGCGTTGATGTCGTCGATCTGCTCGATGACCTTTAGTCTGATCTGCTCGTCGGAAAGATTGTCCAGGACTGCCAGCGAATCGACCTGAAAACCGAACGCGAGGATCGACGCCCCGACAATCGTGATCCATCGGGTGCGCAGCTTGAGCCTGGCGCCCGCGGCCGCCATGACGGTGTCGAACCAGCCGGCGATGCGTTTTTCAATCGCATCCACCGCGTCGGGGTCGAGGATGCGCTTTTTGCTCGCATTCGGTGCGACGGCGGGGATCGCCGCGCCCACGTCGACGTCGTGATACCCCAGCAGCTGAGCCAAGTCCTTGACCTTGATCTCCGTCGGCGGTCGCTGCGAGCCGACTTTGCGCCCACGCCGTTTGAGCACGCCGTCGAGCACCCAGGTGAGGACGTTGAAGGTCGGCGCGAGCAGCGGATCGCTGAGCAGTTGCTTTGCCTTCTCCTTCGCCTTGGCGTCCGCCTCCTGGACCTTAGTCTTGGGCAAGCCCGCCTCGGTGGCGAACGCCGGGCTGACCCGTTGCAGCAACTGGGTTATGGCCCACACCAGATACCTTCCCCTGAGCCCGAACGTGGAAACGAGTAGCTGGACCACGACCGTGATGAGCAGACTCAGCAGCAGCATCACGGCCGCGAACGCGAGTGCGGTATCGATAAGCTGAAACATGTTGGCCTCCCGGCAGCATTTGCGGATTCAACAGTTAGTGGGTGCGGCGGAAAGCACGGATATCCCGCCGCTGAAAAGTCTTTCCGCGGACCTACCCCGTTTCAGTCTCCCGCTCGATATTGGCCGTGCGGCGGAAACGGGCTCCGCGGGGCGACCGCCGCCGGACCAATTCGGACGCCCGCTAGCGCTTGGCCTTGCCCTGGTCGGCGACCGCCTGCATCGCGCGGGCGATCGCGTCGGCGTCGCCCAAGTAGCCGCTGGAAATGGGCTTGAGGTCGGCGTCCAATTCGTACACGAGCGGCGCCCCGGTCGGGATGTTGAGGCCGACGATGTCCTCGTCGGACACCCGATCGAGGTGCTTGACCATCGCCCGCAGCGAGTTGCCGTGGGCGGCCACGATCACGGTTCGGCCGGACCGGATGACCGGCACGATTTCGTCATGCCAGAACGGCATGACCCGGGCCACGGTGTCGGCGAGGCACTCGGTCAGCGGCAGTTCCTCTGGGCTCAAATCCGCGTAACGCGGATCGCCGCCCGGAAAGCGCTCGTCCTCGGCGTTGAGCGCCGGCGGCCGCGTGGCGTAGCTTCGACGCCAGATGTGGACCTGCTCGTCACCGTATTCGGCCGCGGTCTCGGCCTTGTTCAGCCCCTGCAGCGCGCCGTAGTGGCGCTCGTTGAGACGCCAGTGGCGGGTCTCCGGGATCCACATCCGGTCCATTTCGTCCAGCACCAGCCACAGCGTGCGGATCGCGCGCTTCAGCACCGAGGTGAACGCGTAATCGATCTCCAGTTCCGCCTCCGTCAGCAGCCGTGCGGCCTCGCGCGCCTGCTCTCGCCCATGGTCGGTCAGGTCGACGTCGGTCCATCCGGTAAATCGGTTTTGCTTGTTCCACAGGCTTTCGCCATGGCGCAACAGGACGAGCTTGTACATGATTGATCGTTGCCTCGAGGTGGGTGCCCCATTGTAATTGACTTGTCCTCGCCGATGGAGCCCGGCGCCATGACCCCATACAATATCCGGCGTGTTTGAGCTGCGCGACGACTATCGCTCGATCCTGCTGAACGACCTGCCCCTGCTTGACGTGCGGGCACCGGTGGAGTTCGCTCGCGGTGCGTTTCCGGTCGCGACCAACATCCCGCTGCTCGACGACGACGAGCGCGAGCAGATCGGGATACGTTACCAGGCCGACGGCAACGCCGCGGCGGTCGCGCTCGGTGAACGGCTGATAGCCGGGGACGTCCGCAGGGCGCGCATGCAGCGCTGGATCGAGTTCGCCCGGAGAAACCCGCGGGGTTTGCTGTACTGCTTCCGAGGCGGCCAGCGCTCCGAGATCGTGCAGCGGTGGCTGGCCGACGCCGGCGTCGACTACCCGCGCGTCGCCGGCGGCTACAAGGCACTACGCCGTTTCTTGATCGAGCAGATCGATCGGCTTGCCGGCGACGCGGAGGCGATCGTGGTCGGGGGCCGGACCGGCAGCGGCAAGACCGATTTGATCAACCGCTTCGAGGAAGCGATCGATCTGGAGGGTCTGGCTCATCACCGCGGTTCCGGCTTTGGCCGGCGTGCCACCGGTCAGCCCACGCAGATCGATTTCGAAAACGAGCTGGCGATTCGGTGGCTGAAGCTGGAGGCGCGCGGCGCCACTCGGGCGATGTTGGAGGACGAAAGCCGCTGCATCGGACGCTGTTGCCTGCCCGAGCCGGTGTGGGAAGCGCTCCGGCGGGCACCGATCGTACTGCTCGAAGAGCCGCTGACCAAACGGGTCCGTCGCATCCGCGGAGACTACATCCTCGGCAATCTGAGCGAGCTGGAACGGATTCATCCGGGACGGGGCTTCGACCATTTTCGCGAACACTTGCGCTCTAGCCTGGACCGAATCCAAAAGCGTCTCGGCGGAACCCGCCACCGGGAGCTTGCAGCGGAAATGGACGCGGCGCTGGCGGAACAGGAAAAGAGCGGCGATGCGGGCCGACACGATGTCTGGATCGAGCGGCTGTTGGTGGAGTACTACGACCCGATGTACGACTACCAGATCGAGAGCAAGGCCGCGCGGATCGTCAGCCGCGGCGACTGGAGCACGGTCTGCGGCTGGCTCGCCGAACGGGGACACCCGATCCGCGCCGGTGAACGGCAGCTCGTGCAACACGGGGGTTACCGATGACGCGGTTCACGCTCGTTGGGATGTACGACTCGCCGTTCGTACGGCGGGTGGCGATCACGCTACCGCTTGCCCTACGAGCATCGGCCCTGGTCCGTGCTCGCGGACCCCGAGCGGGTGCGCCGTTTCGACCCGCTGGGCCGAATGCCGATGCTGGCTGGCCGAGCTGAGCGCGGCGTGCGAGCGCCTCCCCGAGTTCAGTGCGGCTCCGCTCTCCGGCTAGGTAGTCGATTTCGCGACCGGGGATCGCAACTTACGCAAAGTCGCCAAGGCACAAGGTCGCAAAGGCTCACATCCTCGTGATCTTGGCGCTTCCGCGCCTTCGCGTTTCGTCACCTACGATCCAAGCATCACCACTCTCCGGTGTTGGCCATCGAGGCCCAGGGTTCGGCCGGGGCGAGCGCATCCCCGCGCTGAAGCAGCTCGATCGAGATCCCGTCGGGGGAGCGCACGAATGCCATGTGGCCGTCGCGCGGCGGCCGGTTGATCGTCACCCCGCCGTCGAGCAGTCGCTGGCAGGTGGCGTAAATGTCGTCGACCCGATACGCGAGGTGGCCGAAGTTGCGCCCGCCGGTGTAATCCTCCGGATCCCAGTTGTAGGTCAGCTCGAGGAGCGGCGCCTGCGCGCTGCGCGCGCGATCGAGGTCGTCTGGCGCGGCCAGAAACACCAGCGTAAATCGGCCCTTTTCGGCCTCGTGACGGCGTAGCTCGACCAACCCCAGCTTGCGACAGTAGAAGTCCAGCGAGTCGTCCAGATTCGCGACTCGGACCATCGTATGAAGATATTGCATCGCCCGAGCATAACCGCTGAGCCTCGGCGACGCGACCCCAAGACCGCGGCGTGCCGGTGAGTGGACCGGACCAATTGGAGCGTTGTAATCGGGGGTTGGCGGACGCTGCGGCGTCCGTAAATCGGGCGGACCATGCCGTTGGCTGGTTTTGTGAAATGCGTCAGGGTCCGCGGACGCCAAAAAGGGCATATATTGTGGCTCGCGCTATCGAAGAACACCTTAAAGTCGGCATGAGATTGCCCCGGCACCGACAGTTCCAGATCGATGCGCTGGTGGGCGTCCACCCGGCGTACCGGGAGTGCGCGGTCGGGCTGCTGGAGTTTCTGGATGAGCGAATTCCCGCGGTGTTTGCCGATTGCAGCGATCGCCTGTTCGAACTCGCGGCCGGCGCACGCAGCGACGCGGAACAAACCCGCTACTTTGAGGGCATGCGCGAAATCGAAGCGCGCAAGCGCCGGCTTTGCCAGGCCTTTGTCGAGCGCGTCGACGCCGGTCTGACCCGTTTCTTCAAGCACCGTGCCGCGGCTCCGGAACAGGCCAACCCGCCAGCCGGCGAGCTGAGGATTCTCGACGAGCGCGACCTGAGCGTGACCTTGGCGGTCGATTCGATGGTCGACCGCACCGAAATCCGGCTGACCCGGGAACTGTATGGTTTGGGCGTTCGCCTCGGTGTCTTGGTCCGGCGCGACCCGCTGGCCAACGACCTGAACCCGGCCGCGCCGCGGGCGCTGTGCGCTGCGTTTCGCGACACGCTGGCGACGGTGGAATCCGAGATCGAGATCCTCCAGGCCTTGTTCAAGAGCTTCGATCTCGGAGTCGTGCGGGCGCTGGATCGGATCTACCCACGCCTGAACCGCGCGCTGGCGGAAGCTGGCATCGTCCCCGAGCTGAAATACTCGGTCCAAGTGGGCGGGGAACCGACGCCGGCTGCGGAAGGCCCGGCGCCGGCATCGCTAGAGCCTGACGACGACGCGCTGGAGCGTCAGGCGACGGCCGCGGCCGACGCGCTCGAGCGCAAGATCATCGACCGGGTCCAGTCGCTGCTGGAACGTCGCCGGGAGCTGCTGTGGCCCGCGCCGGAGGCGCCGCCGGTACCGACCGATGCGCTGCGCGAGGTTTTGAGTTCGCTGCAGACCGAGCTGGCCGCCGGCGGCGTCGACAGCGACCTCGGTCCCGCGGCGATCAAATCCACTCTGCTCGAGTGCGGCGGCGACGGAGAGCCCTGCTCGCTGGCGCCGCGGGACGAAGATACCGTTGACATGCTCGGCATGATGTTCGAATTCGTCGCTGCCGATCGCCAGCTCCCGCTTCCCTTTCAGGCGGCGCTGCGGCGGCTGCAAATCCCCTATCTGAGGGCCGCCCTCAGGCACCGCAGTGGGGTCGTCGCGTCCAAGTCACCGGCGCGGAGGCTGCTCGAGGAGCTGTCCCGAACGGGATTGGGTTGGACCGTAAACTCCGATCGCGAGGGTGAGATCCTGGCCAAGATTAACGACATCGTTGAGCAGGTCATCCACGGCTACTGGGACGACCGCGGGGTGCTCGATTCCCTACTTGACGAACTGACCCGATTTCGACAGGAGCGCGAGCGCATCGCGGAGCGTCGGGAGCGGCGTGCTCGCCAAGCGCTACACGGACGCGAACAGCTTACGTTCGCGCGCCAGAACGTCGCCCAGCTCCTTCATCGAAGACTCAAGCGCGGGCCGATTCCGACACTCGTCCGCGACCTGCTCGAGCGCGCCTGGGCCCACGTGATGGTGTTGACCGTGCTGCGGCACGGCCTGCAGTCGCAACAATGGAAGCGGGCTTTGGCGGTCGCCGATGAGCTGATCTGGAGCGTCACGTTCGAGCGCAGCGAAGGCGCCGTCAAGCGCCTGCGCACGCGGCTGCCGGTGCTGGCGG
>JBFGYD010000014.1:0-13152 GCA_041587615.1 Lysobacterales bacterium | reverse complement strand
CGCAGCGCCAGCGGAATGGCGTGGCGGCCGGGACCGCAGCCCAGGTCCAGGACCGCCTGCGGGTCGACTCCGGTCAGCGCGAGCAGCGGCTCCAGGTCGGCTTCGGCGGCTCGAAAACGCTCCTCGGCGAACATACAATCGCCGAAAATGCGCCAAAACTCCTCGTTTTCAAACCACTCGAGCGCGGCCATCGCTTGCGCCTTGTCGTTGTGCGTGTGCCTGCTGGGAGGGTGCGCGACGGTTCGGTATTACGGCCAGGCGGCGCGCGGGCACTGGCAGATCAGCCGCGCCAAGCAGGACATCGACACCCTGGTCGTCGATCCTGACACGGCGCCGGCGTTGAGGCAACGACTGGCGCGGGTCAAGGACATGCGGGCGTTTGCGATCGAGCGCCTGGGCCTGCCGGACACGGGCAGCTACGAAAGCTACGCCGATCTCGAGCGCGACGTGACGCTGTGGATGCTGACCGCGGCGCCGGAGCTGTCGCTCGAGGCCAAGACCTGGTGTTATCCGTTCGTGGGTTGTCTGGCTTACCGCGGTTATTTCAATCGCGCCCTGGCCGCGAAGGCGGCCGCCCGGCTGGCCGGCAGGGGCTACGACGTCGCGCTGCACCCCGGCTTGGCCTACTCCACCCTGGGCCTGGCCAACGACCCGGTGCTGAACACGATGCTGGTTTACGACGATGTCCGCCTCGCCGGGGTCCTGTTCCACGAGCTGGCCCACGAGCAGATCTACGTGCGCGGCGACACCGCGTTCAACGAATCTTTTGCCGGCGCCGTCGAGCAGCTCGGACGGGAGCGCTGGGCGCGCGCCCGCGGGTTGGACTGGGACGCGGCCGGCTGGGCCGCGGAGGCGGCGCAGGAAGAGTCGTTCAACGGCCTCCTGCTGGCGGCCCGGGACGAGCTCGAAAGGCTGTTCGGCAGCGCACTCGACGATGCGGCCAAGCGTCGCGGCAAGGACGAGATCTATGCCCGCCTCGAGCGCGACTATGCGGACTGGAAGAACAGTTACGGGGGGCTCGATCGTTACGACCACTGGTTTGCCGGTGACGGACCGAACAATGCTCGCCTGGCGCTGCTGGCAACCTACCAGCTCGCCGTGCCCGCGTTTTTGCGCTTGTTCGCCGAAAGCGGAGAATCGTTTCCGGCGTTTTACGCCGCGGTCCAGGCGTTGGGTGAGGCGCCAGCGGACGAACGCTGGCGGCGCCTCGATTCGTTGCTGGATGAGCCGTCCGAATGAGTCCGGAGCGAGCCCGTGCCCGGTCGTTGGCACGAGGCTGAGTTCTGTGTCATCGTACGGCGCCGCCGGCGGCGCGGCGAGAGCCGTCCCGCATTGCGTGGATCGGGAAAAGGACAACGATGCGACCGACGATCACAAGCTGCCCGTCCCGGCGCTGGATACTGCTGCTGGCCGCGCTGGCCGCGCCCGGCGGCATTCAGGCGGCGCCACTGGCCTGCGAGCGGCCGCCCCTCGAGGAGTTGCCGGAGGACCTGCCGCCCGCGGTCAAGAGCGGGGAGAAGGTGCGCGCCCGGGCCGATCGGGTGGAGCTGAGCGAGGATGGACTGAATCGCTTCAGCGGTCGGGTGGACATCGTCCAGGGCCGGCAGTGGTTGCGCGCCGACCAGGTCGACTTCGACCGTGACTCCGACACCGCGCGAGCCAGCGGCTCGGTGCGCTACGTCGATCCCGAGCTCAGCCTCGAAGCCGCCACCGCCACGGTCGATATGGACGCCGACACGGCCGTACTGGATGCGGTCCAATTCCGCCTTGGGGAGGGCGATGGGCGGGGCTGGTCCGAAGTCCTCGAGCAGACCGGCGAGAATCTGACCCATCTGACCGCGGTCACGTTCACGACCTGCCCAGCCGGCGACCGCGACTGGTATCTGAAGGCCGATCGAATGACCCTGCGCCACGATCGCGGCCGCGGCAGCGCCCGCGACGTGACGCTGAAATTCAAGGAAGTTCCGCTGCTGCGCCTGCCGTGGATGAGCTTTCCGCTGGACGACCGCCGCCAGTCCGGAGTCCTGCTGCCGGGGATCGGCACGTCCGAGGACGGTCTCGATTTGTCGCTGCCATACTATTTCAACCTGGCGCCGAACCGGGACGCGACCGTGACCCCCCGCCTGATCACCGACCGTGGCCCGATGCTTCACGGTGAGTACCGCTACCTGGGCCGGCGCTACGCGGGGCGGCTGAGTTTCGAACATATGCCCAACGACGATCAGACCGGGGACCACCGGTCCTATTCGCGCTTCCAGCACCGCGCCGTGCCGGCCCGTCGCTGGCTCTTCGACGTGGACCTGAACCACGTCTCCGACGACCGTTATTTCGAGGATCTGAGCGACAGCCTGGCCGCCGCGTCGCGCAGCTTTCTGCGTTCCCGCGCCGAGCTCTCGACCCGCGGCGCCGGCTGGCGCGCCGGCCTGCTGCTGGACGCCTACGAGAGCCTGGACGAAACCATCTCGCCACTGTCGGAGCCCTACGGCCGGCTGCCGCGGCTGACTTTCGAGCTCGACCGGTCGCTGGGTGAGGCGCTGCGGCTGGAGCTGGACAGCGAGCTGGTCAAGTTCGCGCGCGACGAAGGGCTCGAAGGCACACGCCTGGACCTTTATCCGCGCCTGAGCCTGCCCTGGTATCGGCCCGGTTACTACCTCAAACCCGGCCTGGGCCTGCGCCATACGGCCTACGACCTGGATAGCGGCGAGAACGCCAGCCCATCGCGCACCACGCCGATTGCCAGCCTCGAAGCCGGGTTGTTGTTCGATCGCCGCAGCGAGCGCTGGCGTCAGACCCTGGAGCCACGCCTTTACTACCTGTACGTGCCGTTCGAGGAGCAGTTCGACCTGCCGCGCTTCGATACCCGGGAGTTCACCTTCAGCTTCGGTCAGCTGTTTCGTCCGAACCGGTTTTCGGGCGCCGATCGCCAGGGCGATGCCAACCAGCTCACCCTGGCCCTGACCACTCGCCTGCGGGATGGGCGCAGCGGCCGCGAGGTGCTGCAGGCCAGCATCGGCACGATCGCGTACTTCGAGGATCAGCGGGTCCAGCTGAGCCCTAGCACGCCGGCGGCCGAGGACTCGTCCCCGGTGGTCGCCGAGATCGACTACCGCCCGGCCGACCCGTGGCGGGTCCAGCTCGGGGTTCAGATCGACCCCGAGGACGACCGCCTGCAGCAGGCGCACCTGGGGGTCGGCTACCGTGGCCGCGGTGGCCGTCTGGTGAACTTCGACTATCGTCGACGGTCCGATGTCATCGATCAGGTGGATTTGTCCGTGGTCGCGCCGGTGGGCGAGCGCTGGACGGTGATCGGGCGGCTCAATTACTCGTTCCTGGACGACACCGTGCTGGAAGGGCTGGCCGGGTTCGAGTACCGCAGCTGCTGCTGGGCGCTGCGGGCGTTCGCCCGCCGCTACGTCCGCAATCAGGCCGGCGACCAGCGCGATGGGTTTTACCTGGAATTGGAGTTGAGCGGCCTGGGTTCCCTCGGGCGGCGCACGGGCCCGTTGCTCGAGCGTGCTATTCTTGGATTTCGTAGCGAGGATTATTTCGACAGCCGATGAAAAAGCCGATTTTTCCTATCTTATTCGTCATTTGTGGGACCCTGCTGGGGGTCGCAACGGCGCCGGCGCAGACCTCTAGAATGATCGACAGCATCGCCGCGGTGGTCGAGGACGACGTGGTGCTGCGCAGCGAGCTGGACCGCTCCATCGCCACCGTGCTGAAGCAGTTCGCCAATAGCGGGCAGCCGTTGCCCTCGCGCGGCGTGCTCGAGCGCCAGATTCTGGAACAGCTCGCGCTGATCAAGATCAAGCTGCAGAACGCCGCGGCTACCGGGATTCGGATCAACGACCAGGAGGTCGACACCGCGATCCAGCGGGTCGCGCGCCAGTCGGGGATCACACTCGACCAGATGCGGCGCACGATCGTCGCCGACGGCCTGAGCTGGGAGCAGTTCCGCGAGGACATGCGCGACGAACTGGCGACCCAGCAGCTCGAGCGCCGGGTTGCCAATAGCCGGATCAACGTGTCCGAAAGCGAAATCGACATTTTCCTGGCCAACCAGGATCAACCGCAAGGCGAATACCGTCTGAGTCACATCCTGATCAACGTCCCCGAAGGCGCCTCGCCGGAGGAGGTGCAGGCCTCGCGCGAGAAAGTCGAGGACGTGTATCAGAAGCTGGTCGACGGGATGGACTTCGCGACCGCGGCGATCACCTATTCGAACGGCCCGCAGGCGCTGCAGGGCGGGGACCTCGGCTGGCGCCCGGCGGCTCAGGTGCCGACCCTGATCGAGGCGGAGCTGCGGGACATGGACAAGGGCGCCTTTACCCGCCCGCTGCGCGACGCCTCGGGGTTCCACGTGTTCAAGGTGGCCGACTACCGGGCCAACTCGCAGACCATGGTCACCGAGATCAACTGCCGTCACATCATGATCGAGGTCACCGAACTGGTGCCGCCGGAAGAGGCGCTGGACATCATCAGCAACATCCACGAGAGGCTGCTGGCGGGCGAGGATTTCGCGGAGCTGGCCAAGCAGTTTTCCGACGACAGCTCGTCGGCCAACCTCGGTGGCGACATGGGCTGGTTTCAGCCCGGCGCCTTCGGCGGGCGGGTGCGCCAGGTCATCGACAGCCTAGGCGACGGTGAGCTGAGCCAGCCGTTTCAGACCGCTGCCGGCTGGCACGTGATCGAGAAAATCGCAACCCGGGAGCAGGACCGCACCGAAGAGATCCTGCGCGAGCAGGCGCGCGAGGCCATTCGCTCCCGCAAGGCCGAGGAGGAGCTGCGCTTGTGGGAGCGTCAGATTCGCGACGAGGCCTACGTCGAATATCGGATCTGAACGCGCCTCGAGGATGAATCCGGCCGCCAGATGTCCGCCCGCCCCATCATCGCGCTAACCGCCGGCGACCCCGCCGGCGTCGGGCCGGAGCTGTGCGTCAGGGTTGCGGCTGGCGCCCACCCGGCCGACCTGGTGCTGCTTGGCAGTCGCGAGCAGTTCACCAGGACCGCGCGCGATCTCGGCCTTAGCCTCAATGCGCGCGAGCACGGCGCCGGCGGGCCGGTTTCGATCTTGGATCTGCCGCTGGCCGCGGTGGCCAGGCCCGGGGTGCTGGACGCGCGCAACAGCCCGCAGGTCATCGAGATGCTGAAACGCGCCGCCGACGGCTGCGCGCGCGGCGAGTTCAGCGCGCTGGTGACCGCGCCGGTGCACAAGGGGGTCATCAACGAGGCCGGCATCCGCTTTACCGGACACACGGAATTTCTGGCCCAACACACCAACTCGCGGACCGTGGTCATGATGCTGGTTGCCGGTCCGCTGAGGGTTGCCTTGGCCACGACTCACTTGCCCCTGGCCCGGGTCAGCGAGGCGATCACGCGCGACGGTTTGGACGAACTGATCCGCGTGCTGGATCGCGACCTGCGCCGGCACTTCGGCATCGCGCGGCCCCGGGTGCTGGTGTGCGGTCTCAATCCCCACGCCGGCGAGGGTGGATATCTGGGGCGCGAGGAACAGCGGGTCATCGAGCCCGCGCTGGAGTCGCTGCGCCGCCAGGGATTTCGGCTGACCGGTCCGGTCCCAGCCGACACCGCGTTCAGGCGGCGTCAGCTCGAAGGCCACGACGTGGTGCTGGCGATGTACCACGACCAGGGGCTGCCGGTGCTCAAATACGCCGGCTTCGGGAGCGCGGTCAACGTCACCCTGGGGTTGCCTTTCATCCGGACTTCGGTGGACCACGGCACCGCGCTGGACATCGCCGGCCGAGGCGTCGCCGAGCCGAGCTCGCTCGAAGCGGCGCTGTCGCTGGCGATCGAACTCACCGCCGCGGCGCGCCATGAAGCATCGACCGCGTAAGCGCTTCGGGCAGAACTTCCTGCACGATCCGGCCGCTATCGCGCGGATCGTCCAAGCGGTCGGGCCCCGGGCGACCGATCACCTGGTCGAGATCGGACCGGGCCGCGGCGCGCTGACCGGACCGCTGGCCGCCAGCGGCGCGCGCGTCACCGTGATCGAGGTCGATCGCGATCTGGCTGCCCTGCTGCGGGCCGATCCGGCGCTGGCCGGGGTCGAACTGATCGAGGGCGACGCGCTGAAGGTCGACCTGACGGCGATCGCGGGCGGCGGGTCGATCCGGCTGCTCGGCAACCTGCCCTACAATATTTCGACGCCGCTGCTGTTTCACGCACTGGGGTTTCTAAACGTCATCCACGACATGCACTTCATGCTGCAGCGCGAGGTGGTGCAGCGGATGGCGGCGGGACCCGGAAGCCGGACCTACGGACGCTTGAGCGTAAGCGTGCAGTACCATTGCCGGGTCGAGCCGCTGTTGACGGTCAAACCCGGGGCCTTCCGGCCATCGCCGGCGGTGGATTCGACGCTGGTGCGGCTGTGCCCGCTTGCGGGGGCCGGACGCGCGTCCGACGCGCGAGTTTTTGCCCGGGTCGTGACCACGGCCTTCGCCCACCGCCGCAAGCAGTTGCGCAACAGCCTGAAACCGCTGCTCGCCCCGGCCGAGCTCGAGCGCCTCGGCATCCGCGCCGACCTGCGCGCGGAAAACCTGGCGGTGGCCGATTATGTTCGGATTGCCGACCACCTCGTCGCCCAGGGGGAACCGCGTGCCGTATCAAGTTGAGATTACCGCCCGGCCCGCTTATCTGCCGGAGCACTCCAATCCCACCGAGGGCCAGTACGCGTTCAGCTACACCATTTCGATTCGCAACGATTGCGAGGTGGACGTCCAGCTCATTTCCCGCCGCTGGGTCATCAGCCACGGCTCGGGCAAGGTGGAGAACGTGGAGGGACCGGGAGTGGTCGGACAACAGCCGAGGCTGGCGCCCGGCGAGTCCTTCAGCTACACATCGGGCGCGATCCTGGATGCGCCGGTGGGCACCATGGAGGGCCACTATCATATGCGGGCCGAGGACGGGCACAGCTTCGACGCGCCGATCCCCAGATTCCGGCTCTCGGTGCCTGGAGTGTTGAATTAGGGGGAGCGTTTTCGCTCCGGCGTGGGTCCGGCCAAAGGCGGCTCCCTTCTTTCGCTGCGCGAAAACCGGGAGCGTGCCTTGGGCCTGGCGCCTCGGCTGTCGGGGCGGTCTAAACGGCGCCTTCGCTCCGGCGTGTGTCCGGCCGGACCCAAGCTGCAACGAAGACGCCGGTTTCCATTGGCACGGAAGGAGAGTCGCCAGGGCAAAGGCCCGCGGGCGGTTTTCGCGGCGCAGCCGCGAAAGAAGGCCGTCGCCTTTGGCCGGACCTCGTTACGGTTACTTGAGACCCCTACCCGTCGGTTTCGGGGGCCGGCATGACGTTCGTGTCATGTCGGTAGGAAACGACCTCGTAGTCGATGCCGTCCGGCGGGGGCGCGTCGGAAACCTGCCATTGGCCCTGCTCGTTCTGCCAGCGATAGAGCTTGACCTCGGCGCCGGGGGCCACCGGCAGGCGGTCGCTGAGCCACGACGGGCGTGACTGTGGCTCGAAATACCAGTAGCCGGCGAGCGCCGCGGCCGCCAGCGCGGCGAGCAGCACGAGCTTCTTGCCGGCAGGCCGCATCAGTTGCTGCAGTTCTCGGCCATCAGCTGGCGCGCTTCCTCGATCAGGTCGAGCCGCTCCTGGTCGCTCAGGTACACCTGGTTGCCGTCTTCATCGACCCGGTAGACCCGCGGCCGCGGTTCGAGCTGGGCCAGCATGTTGCGGCCCTTGTCGCACAGCCTGCGCTGGTTCTCGGCCTCGATCGCCGAATTGTCAGGCGGCTCGGCCTGGGCGTAAACCGGGCCGCTCTCGGCGGCAGCCGGGACTGCCTCTTCCGCGGCGGGCGTTGACGGCGGCGTGTAGTCGGGCAGGGTCACGCGCTCGGCGCCGCGATCGACCGGCGGACTGGCGGCATAATGGACCACGCCGTTCTCGTCGGTCCATTTGTACACCCGCTCGGCGCCGCCGGCGGTTGCCGCCAGCGCGGTCGCCAGAATCGTCGCGAGCAGGACGAGGGTGTTGCGCTTCATCGCTTGATCCTCCATTGGCACTGAGGCCGTTCGTACCCCTCATTATGCGCGCCGGCCGCCGGCGGGCAAGGGCGCGGCGGCAAAGTTCGGGTAAACTGTGACCCCGTTAACAATCAGAGCGCGGTTAATGGCAAGGCGCCCCAACGAATCGAGCGAACCCAGGCGCAAGGGCATCTATCTGCTGCCCAACCTGTTTACCACTGGCGCACTGTTCGCCGGCTTTTACGCGATCGTGGCGGCGATGAACGGGCGTTTCGTGGCCGCTTCCGAGGCGGTCGTGATCGCCGGGGTGCTCGACGGGGTGGACGGCCGCATCGCGCGCATGACCCGCACCCAGTCCGATTTCGGCGTCCAGTACGATAGCCTTTCGGATCTGATTTCGTTTGGCCTGGCGCCGGCGCTGGTCGTTTATCTATGGTCTCTGTCCAGCCTTTCAGCGTACGGCGCGGTGGCGGGCAAGGTCGGATGGCTGGCCGCGTTTCTGTTTGCCGCCTGCACCGCCCTCAGACTGGCGCGGTTCAACACCCAGGCCGGGGTCGGCGACAAGCGCTACTTTCAGGGCCTGGCCTCGCCCGCCGCGGCGGCGGTCATCATCACGTCCATTTGGGTCTGCGAATCCGAGGGCATCAACGGGTCGGAGGTCGGGCTGTTCGCGGCGCCGGTGACGGTGCTGGTGGCGCTGCTGATGGTCAGCAACGTGCGTTATTTGAGCTTCAAGTCCTGGCCGCGCACGGACCGGGTGCCGTTCCTGTGGATCCTGGCCCTGGTCCTGCTGTTCGTGCTGCTGGCGATCGACCTGCCCAAGGTGCTGTGCGCGATCGCCTACACCTACGCCATTTCCGGCCCGGTGATGACCCTGGTCGGCATCAGTCGTCAGCGCAGCGCGCGGGTGAAGCGGCGACGCGGCGACGCCGATGCCGAGCCATGAGCCAGGCCATCACCGAGGCGCTGACCGAGCGTCCCAGCGGCGAATCACTGGCCCACCTGGAGTTGCTCGCCGAACTGGGGCAGGAATTTGCCCAGTCGATCGACATCGACGCGACGCTGAGCCACGCGGTGGACCGAATCGCCGATTACATGCACGCCGAGGCGGCCTCGGTATTTCTGCTCGACGACCAAGCCGCGTGGCTCGAATGCCGGGCCTGTGCCGGACCGGTCAACGTCACCGGGCTGCGGCTGCAGATGGGCCGCGGTATTGTCGGCCGCGCGGCCAAGGAAAACATGTGCCAGCTGGTCCGCGACGTCAGCGCGGATCCCGATTTTGCGCAGAACGTCGATCGCGACACCGGCTTTAGGACGCGCTCCATCCTGTGCACGCCGCTTCGTTCGGCCGCCGGCGTGATCGGGGTGCTGCAGGTGCTGAACAAGCGCGACGGCGGCCTGTTCGACGACAACGATCGGGACACGCTGAGGGTGCTGGCCTCGCCGACCGCGCTGGCGATCAACAACGCGCGCATGGCCTCGGGGCTGGTAGAACAGGAACGGATCAAGAAGGAGCTGTTCATGGCGCGCCGTTTGCAGCGCTCTCTGCTGCCCTCGCGCCAGCCCCCGCCGTTTCCGATTCAGGGCATCAACCTCCCGGCGCGCGAGGTTTCGGGTGATTTCTACGATCATTTCGAGCTGCCCGACGGGCGCGTCGGCTTTGCGGTCGGAGACGTGGCCGGCAAAGGTATGAACGCTGCGCTGCTGATGGTGCGGGCGACCTCGCTGCTGCGCTGGATCGGCAAGTCGGGCGTGCCCCCGGGGGAATGGCTGTCGCAGGTCAACAACGAGCTGTTGTCCTCGGTTGCCGACGGCATGTTCATCTGCGCGGCGGCCGGCTATTACGAGCCCGAGGACAACACCGTCGTGTGGTCCAATGCCGGATTCCCGCCGCCGCTGCTCGACGCCGCCGGCGATTTCTCGTCCTTTCCGGCGCCGGCGCCGCCGCTGGCGATCATTCCCCATGATGCCTATCCCGAAGAGCGGGTTTTGCTCGATGGTGGCGCAATGTATTTCTACTCCGACGGCGTCACCGAGGCGCGCGCCGCGGACCGCAGCATGCTGGAGGAGGCGGGCTTGAGAGCCGTCATCGCCGGCCACCGCGCGCGGCCGGCCAAACCGAGGCTGGGCGCGATCGTTTCCCACCTGCGTCGCATGGAACTGGGCGATGACACCACGCTGCTGCTGATCGAGGGCGGCCGGTGAGCGCCGACCTGGTCGACCTCACCTTTCACTCCTGCCCGAGCAGGCTCAAGGAAGTGCGCGATCGGGTGCGCGAGCTGTGCGCACGATCGGGCTGCGAGACCGAACTCAGTCGCAAGTTGGTGCTGGTCATCGATGAGGCGGTCGCCAACGTGATGCGCCACGCCTACCGGGGCCGCAAAGACCGGGAAATCCGCCTGCGCATCCGGCGTGACGGCAACCGCCTGGTTTTTTCGCTGCACGATTATGCCGAACCGATCGACTTCAGTTGCATCAAGCCCCGCGATTTGAGTGAATGTCGACCCGGCGGACTGGGGATCAATTTTATCGATTCGGTGATGGATTCGTGGGAATTCCAGCGTCCCGCCGACGGCAAGGGCAATATCCTGGTCATGACCAAGACAATCGAGCAGGTCCAATGAAAGCTTGTGAAGTGAAGGAAGAGGAAGGGTTTCGGGTCGTGGTGGTCCGCGGCGAAGTCGATCTGTCCTGGTCTTCGGAGGTGCGCACCGCGGTCCTGGCCGCGGTCAACGCCCATCCGGCGGTCCTGGTCGATCTGTCCGGGGTCAGTTACATCGACTCGTCCGGTATTGCCGCGCTGGTCGAGGGTTACAAGCAGGCCAAGGGCCAATCGGTGAGCTTCGGGCTGCTGGCGATCAGCGACGCGGTGCGCGCGGTGCTGGAGCTGGCGCGGTTGGACCAGGTTTTTCCGATCCACGGCGACCTGGACTCGGCCCGGACCGGGCAATGACCGCGCTCCGGGTGACCGCCTGATGCTGGACAAAACCGTCAACGCCCTCGGGGGCGGCGTGGTCAAGGCGGTGTCGGGCTTTGGCTACCTTGGCCTGCTGCTGCTGGAGAGCCTGTACTGGTTCGCGTTCGGGCGAACCCGCGGCCAGCCGGTGAAGGCGGGACCGATTTTCTACCAGATGGTCGAGGTCGGGGTGCGTGCGATTCCGATCGTAACCGTGCTGTCGTTCGCGGTCGGGGTCAGCCTGGCGATTCAATCGATCTACGCGCTGAAACGGTTTGGGGCCGAATCGCAGGTGGTGGTGGCCATCGCCATCGGGGTGACGCGGGAGTTCGGCCCGCTGATCACCGGTATCCTGGTTGCCGGTCGCAGCGCCTCGGCGCTGGCCGCGAGGATCGGGTCGATGGTCGTGTCGCAGGAAGTCGACGCGCTGCGCGTGATCGGCATCATGCCGGTGCGCTATCTGGTGGCGCCGCCGCTGATTGCGCTGCTGATCATGGTCCCAACCCTGACCATCATCTCCGACGCCGCGGCGATCTTTGGCGGCGCGCTCTACAGCCTGCCAAGCCTGGACATCGGGCTGTGGGCCTACCTGATGGCGAGCGTCGATTCGCTCCAGACCAGCGACGTGACCCAGGGCCTGTGGAAGTCGATCGTGTTCGGTGTGCTGATCGCGCTGATCGGCGTGGGTTCCGGATTTTCGGTCCGCGGCGGCGCGGAGGGGGTCGGTCGCGCAACCACCCAGGCGGTGGTGCTGGCGATCAGCGGCATCGTCATCGCCGACATGGTCTTCACCTTTTACCTGAACCGATGAGCGCCGAGACCGCCCCCGCCCAGCCGTTGATCGAAGTCGAGGGACTGGTCACCCACTACGGCCGGCGCAAGATCCTGGACGGGGTCGACCTGACCGTAGAAGCGGGCGAGATCCGCGTCATTATGGGCGGCAGCGGGTCCGGCAAGAGCACGCTGCTATGGCACCTGCTGGGGCTGTATCGGCCGACCGCCGGCACGATCCGCCTGCTGGGCAAAGACATCATCCGAATCCCCGCGGCCGAGATGCGCGCTCTCCGTAAGCACATTGGCGTTTCCTTCCAGGGCGGCGCATTATTCACTTCGATGACGGTCGGCGAGAACGTCGCCTTGCCGCTGAGGGAGCACACCGACCTGGACGAAAACACGATTCGGATCATGTCGCGGCTCAAGCTCGAGGTGGTCAATCTGGGCGGTTTTCAGGACCTGATGCCGGCGCAGCTCTCCGGCGGCATGACCAAACGCGCGGCGTTGGCTCGGGCGATCGTCATGGACCCGAAACTGTTGTTTTTCGACGAGCCCTCGGCCGGTCTGGATCCGGTGGTCTCGGCCGAACTGGACGAATTGATCCTGCGGTTGCGGGATGCTATGCGCATGACCATGGTGGTGGTGACCCACGAACTGGACTCGGCGTTCAAAATCGCCGACCGCATCTCGGTGCTGGATCAGGGCAAGGTGCTGTTGACCGGAAGCGTCGAGCAGGTCCGTGACAGCGACTCTGACCGGGTCCAGGACTTGCTCAATCGGCGCCCGCGCGATATCACGGTGGACGCCGAGGAGTATCTGCGCAGACTGACCGAGGAGGAATATGGCTGACAATGGATGGAGCAGCGGGTGAAAAGGGATAACGTCAACTATCTGGCGGCCGGAGGTGTGGTGCTGGCCGCGCTGGCGTTGCTGATGGCGGTGCTGTACAAGATCACCGGGCGCAGCGGGCCGACCGACGCTTATTACGCGCAGTACGAAGTGGTGGCGGGCCTGCGCTATGGCACCCCGGTCTATTTCGAAGGCTATCGGGTGGGGGAGGTCCAGCAGATCACCCCGATCCGTGAGGACGCCCACACCCGCTTCAAAGTCGATCTCACGGTCGAGAAAGACTGGCCGATCCCGGTAGACAGCGTCGCCCAGATCGCCACCGCCGGGCTGCTGTCGGACGTATTCATCGTCCTCGAACAGGGCCAGAGCAAAGAACTGCTGACTCCCGGCAGCGAGATCCAGGGCGAGGAGGCCTCCGACATCTTCCTGGCGTTGGGGAGCCTGGCCGGAAAAATCTCGATGCTGTCCGACCAAAGGATCGAGCCGCTGCTGGAACTGCTGACCGAGCGGATCGATTCGATCACCGCCAACGTCGATGACATCACCGCGACGGACCTGCGCGACATGCTGGGCCGGCTGAACGATTCGGCCGG
>JBFGYD010000013.1:0-13207 GCA_041587615.1 Lysobacterales bacterium | reverse complement strand
GACGGGGTGTTCGCGCGCGGATCAGCGACGACCTCAGATCCGCCCCTCCGATCAACACGCCTTCCAGTGTCGGGTTCCCGAGCGCCTGCGCTAGCGGCAGTCCGATGCGCAGATCCATGACCCGAACCGCCACGCTGTCGTCATCAGTCCCCAGATGGCCGTAGCTCAACCGCAGCCATGGTCGATCGTTACCGTCCAGCAGGGCGAAACGCGGCGGGTGCCCCGGTGCAGGCGCTAGCCGAAGTCTGGCTTCGACAAGACTGCCGCTCGGAAGTCGCAACGCCAGCGGCACCGCGATAGATAAGGAACCGCCGCGCAGTTTGCGGAACCGGACGTCGTCGGCCTCCAGTTCGATGCTCCCTTGATCCCCGATCGGCAAGACGACTCGCAGGCGATCCTTTGCTCGAACCGCATGTTCGATCCCAAGACCCAGATCCGCCATGACCGCCGGATTAAACTCGAGCTGCAGTTGACCGCCACTCATCGACCAAACGTCCGATTCAGCGGCGAAACCTGGAACGACAGCCAGTAAACCGTACATGATCAATCGCACACGCGTCATCCGCTTCAAACCAGCAGTTCCTCCATGACACTTTGGTAAATCAGCGCCAGCGTGTCCAGATCCGCGGTCGCGACGGCCTCGTTGACCTGATGGATGGTCGCGTTGCGCAAGCCCAGCTCGACCACTTGCGCCCCGGTGGGCGCGACGAACCGGCCGTCGGACGTGCCGCCGCCGGTGTTCGCCTCCGGCTCACGGCCGGTGTGGACTTTGACCGCGCGCTTGACCGCCGTGCTCAACTCGCCCTCGGCGGTGAGAAACGGCTCGCCGGACAAGTCCCATTCGAGATCGAACTCCAGCCCGTGGCCGTGCAGCAGCTCCGCTACCTTAGCCTTGAGCGAATCCGCGTTCGAGGTCGGACCGAAGCGGAAGCTGAACTGCACCCTGAGCTCGCCGGGGATGACGTTGACCGCGCCGACGCCGGCGCTGAGGTTCGTGACCTGGAACGAGGTTGGGGGAAAGTGCGCGTCCCCTTGATCCCAGACCCGAGCGCATAGCGCCGCCAGTACCGGCGCGGCCAAGTGGACCGGGTTGCGTGCCAGCTCCGGAAACGCGACGTGGCCCTGGATGCCCCTGACCGTGAGAATCCCGTTGAGGGCGCCGCGGCGGCCGATTCGGATCGTGTCGCCCAGCGCCTCGCCGGACGAGGGCTCGCCGACCAGGCAGTAGTCGATCCGGACGCCCTGCCCGGCCAGCGCCGGAATGACCCGCCGGACGCCGTCCGCGGCGATCCCCTCCTCGTCGCTGGTCAACAAGAGCCCCAGCGTGCCTCCATGGTCCGGATGCGCCGCCGCAAAGCGCTCCAGCGCAATCGCCATCGCCGCCACGGCGCCCTTCATGTCGGCCGCGCCGCGGCCCCGGAGCAAGCCGCCGTCCACGGTCGGCTCGAACGGCGGTGAGTCCCAGCGCGCCTCCGGTCCGGGGGGGACCACGTCGGTGTGACCGAGAAAAACCAGCAGCGGCGCACCCTCGCCGTGGGTGGCCCACAGGTTCTTGACCGCCCCGAAGTCCAGGCTGTGGGCAACAAACCCGGCTTGGCGTAACCGCGTCACGAGATGCGCCTGGCAGCCGGCGTCCTCGGGCGTAACCGAGCGGCGGCGGATCAGCTCGCAGGCCAGCTCCAAGACCGTACTCAAGTCGCGCCCCAGGCGTCAGGCTGAAAGCCTACGGTCAGCGCATCGCCTTGCTCCACCACTGGTCGCTTGATCAGAGTGGGATGTTCGGCAAGCAGGCTCGCGCCTTCGGTCCCCATGGTCCGCGAACGCTGGTCGCCGTCGAGCCGCCGCCATGTGATGGAGCGCCGGTTGACGAGCCGTTCCGGACCCAGACGCTGCAGCCAGCGGTCGATTTGCTCGGGCCCGACCGGCGATTCCCGCAGGTCGGTGAACTCGAACGCGAGTTCGTTGGCCTCGAGCCACTTCAGGGTGCGGCGGCAGCTGTCGCACTGGCGGATGCCGTAAACCCGGATCATCGGCGATCCCCGATTGCGCCGCGCAGCAATTCGTTGATTCCGACCTTGGCCCGGGTCTTGGCGTCGACCTGCTTGACGATTACCGCGCAGGCCAGGCTATGGCTGCCGTCGGCAGCCGGCAGCGTCCCCGGCACGACCACCGCGCCGGCCGGCACCCGGCCGAAGCTGACCTCGCCGCTGCGGCGGTCGTAAATCCGAGTCGACTGGCCGATGAACACCCCCATCGACAGCACCGCGCCGCGCTCCACAATCACCCCTTCCACCACCTCTGACCGGGCGCCGATAAAGCAGTCGTCCTCGATGATGGTCGGCGCGGCCTGGAGCGGCTCCAGCACGCCGCCGATGCCGGCGCCGCCGGACAGATGGACGTTGCGACCGATCTGCGCGCAGGAGCCGACCGTGGCCCAGGTATCGACCATCGTGCCGGCGCCGACGTGAGCGCCGATGTTGACGTAACTGGGCATCAGCACCACGTCCGGTCCGATATAGGCCCCGCGCCGCACGGTCGCCGGCGGCACGATTCGGGCCCCAACGGCCGCCGGATCGTCGCCGCTGCCGGGCGCCCAGCGGCACGGCACCTTATCGAAATAGGCGGTGTGGCCGCCCGCCGTCACCCGGCTTTGGTTGATCCGGAAATAAAGCAGCACGGCCATTTTCAGCCACTCGTTGACCCGCCAGCCGTCGGCGACCGGCTCGGCCACCCGCGCGGTACCGGCTTCCAAAGCCTCCAGTGCCGCCGTTACCGCGGGTCTGACTGCCGTTTCGATTTCAGCCGGACTCAGCTCGCCGCGACGGGCGAACGCGTCCTCGATGACTTCTCGCATTACTGCGCCGCCTCCCCGGAGGGCGCCGGCCGCCGCGGCAGCGCCGTGCGATCGGGGTCGAGCGCCTCGGTCAGGGCTGTCTTCAGTTGTTCACAGCGGGCCTCGTTCAGCGGGCGATCCTCCCGGTCGCTGATCAGGATGAAGTCCTCGACGCGGTCGCCAAAGGTCGCGATGCGCGCGCCCCTGATTCTGACCTGCTGGCTAAGCAGCACCGCCGACACCTGAGCCAGCAGGCCCGGTCGATCGGAACAGATCAGCTCCAGCTCGGTGCCGTGTCCGCCCGGATCGGGCCGCAACGCAATCGACGGCGGCCGCTGAAAGTGGACCAGGCGTTGCGGCATCCGCGGCTGGCGCTGCGGCAGGGTCAGCGACCGGCGATTCAAGGCCCGCTCGAGGCGCCGGCAGACGCTGTCGCTCCAGGCCTGGTCCAGCGTGGCCGAGCCGTCGGCGCTGAGCACCTGAAAACTGTCGATCACCATCCCGTCGGCGGTGTTGACCGCGCGGGCGTCGACGATGTCGAGGCCGGCGCGCCCGATGGCATCGACGATAGTGGCGAAGGTGCCGTCGCGGTTGGGCGCGTGGACGAACAGCTCGGCCGCTCCCCCTCGGGCCGCCTGGCGAATTCGGACCAACGGACCGTCGAGGTCTCCGGCCTCCAGGATCGAACGCGTCTGCCAGATCACCTGATCGGCCGTGTGGCGCAGGAAATAGTCTTCCGGCCAGCCCTCCCAGCAGGCGCTGACGCGCGCCCGGTCCAGGCCCGCGGTCGCCAGCGCAGCCGAGGATTCCTCGCGAATCGCCGCAATCCTCTCGGAGCGCTGGACCGGGTTTTCCAGCCCGCGCCCGAGCGCCGCATGGGTCAGCAGATACAGGTCGGCCAGCAGGCGCGCCTTCCAGGAGTTCCACAGCTTGGGGCTGGTCCCGGAGATGTCGGCCAGGGTCAGCAGGTACAGGTAGTCCAGATAGACCGGATCGCCGACCGAACGGGCAAAGCGGTTGACCACCACCGGATCGCCGATGTCCTGACGTTGAGCCGTGATCGACATAAGCAGGTGGTGACGCACCAGCCACGCGACCAGGTTGGTTTCGCCCTCGGCGAAGCCGTGATCGGTGCAGAACCGGCGCGCCTCGGCTTCCCCGAGTTCGGAATGATCACCGCCCCGGCCCTTGGCGAGGTCGTGAAAAAAAGCCGCCAGATACAGCAGCACCGGCTTGTCCAGGCGGGCGAAGATCTCGCTCGCCATCGGGTAGTCCGGGTCTGACGCGCCCTCAGCAAATCGCTGCACGTACTTGAGCACCTCGAGCGTGTGCTGATCGACGGTGTAGACATGAAACAGATCGAACTGCATCCGCCCGACGATGCGTCGGAACGCCGGCAGATAGCGATCCAGCACCTCGTAGCGATGCATCCGCTCGAGGATTTGCGGCAGCCGCCGACCGTCGCGCCACAGGCCGGCGAAAATGCGGCGAACCTCCGGATCGTGCCTGAATTTGTCATCCATCCGGTCCAGGTGGCGGCGGATCTGTCGAGTAGCGCCCGCCCGCACTCCCTTGAGTTCCGGCATCTGCTGCAGCACGGCGAACAGCTTGACGATCAGTTCCGGTCGCCGGTCCAGGGTGTCCTCGTCGGCGAATTCGAGATACCCGTTGCGGACCTTGAAGCCGTCTTCCAGCGCCACGATCCGGGCCGGCCTGCGGTCGCCGAGAATGTCCTCGTCAAAAGCCTGCAGCAGGCGTTCGTTGAGCCTTTCCAAGTGCATCACGCGGCGAAAATACCGCTGCATGAACTGCTCGACCCCCAGGTTGTCCGGCCGCGCGTCCCGATAGCCGAACTCGGCCGCCAGCGCCCGCTGAAGATCGAACAACAGCCGATCCTCCTTGCGCCCGGCGAGCAGGTGCAGCGCGAACCGCAGCCGCCACAGATAGCGCTGTCCGTCGATCAGCGCCCCGTACTCGCGCTCCTCCAGAAACCCGACTTCGACCAGGTCGTGCAGTGACGCGGCGCCGTAGTGGCGGTTGGCCACCCAGGTCACCATTTGGATATCGCGCAGTCCACCGGGTCCCTCTTTGAGGTTGGGCTCCAGGTTGTAGGCGGTACCGCCGAATCGCCGATGACGGCTGAGCTGCTCGTTCTTTTTGGCCTCAAAGTAGGCGCGGCCGGACCACATCCGTTTCGGCGCGAGGCCGGCCTCCAGGCGCTGGTAGAGCCGGGCCGGGCCCTCGAGCAGGCGCATTTCGAGCAGATTGGTCGCCACCACGACGTCCTGCCGGGCCGCGGCCAGGCACTGCTTCAGCGTCCGCACGCTGTGTCCCAGATCCAGCTTCAGGTCCCACAGAAAGGTGACGAAATCCGCGAGGCGGGCGCTCAAGGACTCGTCCTCGGTCCGGGCCAGCAGCATCAGGACATCGATGTCGGAGTGCGGATGCAGTTCCCCGCGGCCGTAACCGCCCACCGCGATCAAAGCCACACCCTCCTCCGCGCCGACTCGGTGGCGCCATGCGCTGACGACGAGTTCGTCGACCGCGGCGGCGCGCTGGCGTACCAGGTGCTCGATGTCGACCTCGCGGCGAAAACCGCTCGCCAGCTGCCGGTCGACCTCGGCCAGCCACGCGCGGCAGGCCGACGCCTCGGGCGCCGGGGGCAAGTCCGGCCACAGGAAATCTTCAGCCGCGACGCTCAGATCTCGTCTCCCTCCAGCCGGGTTAGCACGTCGAACCCGTCTTCGGTCACCAGAACCGTGTGCTCCCACTGAGCCGACAGGGAACGGTCTTTGGTCACCACCGTCCAGCCGTCCGGCAGCAGACGACAGTGGCGTTTGCCGGCGTTCACCATCGGCTCGATCGTGAAGGTCATGCCGGGCACCAGCTCCTCGCGGGTTCCGGGCTTGCCGTAGTGCAAGACCTGGGGGTCCTCGTGAAAGACCTCGCCGATACCATGCCCGCAGTACTCGCGCACCACCGAGTAGCGGTGACTTTCGACGTAGCTCTGGATCGCGTGGCCGATATCTCCGAGGCGAACGCCCGGGGCGACCATTTCGATTCCCCGACGCATCGCCTGGTGCGACACCTCGCACAGCCGCCGCGCCAAGATACTGGGCTTGCCGACGAAAAACATTTTGCTGGTGTCGCCGTGAAAGCCGTCTTTGATCACGGTGACGTCGATGTTGACGATATCGCCGCCCTTGAGCTTCTTGTCGCCGGGTATGCCGTGGCAGATCACGTTATTGACCGAAGTGCAGATCGACTTGGGGAAGCCGCGGTAATTCAGCGGCGCCGGGGTCGCGCCCTGCACCGAGGTGATGTGCTCATGGCAGATGTCGTTGAGCTCGCCGGTGGTAATGCCCGGCCGAACGTGCTCGCCGATCATGCGCAGCACCTCGCCGGCGAGGCGACCGGCGCGCCGCATTTTCTCGATTTGATCGGGCGTCTTGATGGAGATTGCCATGGACCTGATGATTCGGGACGGTTGCGGCCGGCGTTTTTCGTGGTTTTAAAGGAGCACCGGCCAATCTCGCTGAGCCCGCAGTTTATCCTTGCTGAGCACCGCAAACCAAGCCCGCATAACGCGCGGGCAGCGAGAGTTCGGCCGGCGGCCGCCAGTTTGGTCCGCGCAAAGCACGAGTTCCGCGCGAGCGTTGCTCCCGATAATTGTTGCCGCTATAATGCGCCGGCTGCGCTGCCGGGAAATCATTCGGCCAAGCGCGATCGAGCCGCCAACGGGCGGCAAATCCACACACGCATCGTCACGTGTGGCCGGGTGCCCGGTTCCGCAGGTTCCGGGTTGCCGCATGGGATGCGTGGAGGCTTAACCCCGAAGCCGAACCGCCGCAAGCGGTGGTCTGCTTCAGCGACCAAGGAACTCTTATGCCTAGCATCAATATGCGTCAGATGCTGGAGGCCGGCGTGCATTTCGGCCATCAGACGCGCTACTGGAATCCGAAGATGGCTCCGTACATCTTCGGCGCCCGGGGCAAAATCCACATCATCAATCTCGAAACCTCGCTGCCCCTGCTGACCGATGCGATGAACTATGTCAGCTCGCTGGCCGCGCGCCGCGGCACGGTGCTGTTCGTCGGCACCAAGCGCGCCGCCCGCAAGGTGCTGAAGGAAGAAGCCGAGCGCTGTGGCGTCCCGTTCGTCTCGCATCGTTGGCTTGGCGGCATGCTGACCAACTTTCGGACCGTGCGGCAGTCGATCAAGCGCCTAATGGAGCTTGAAGAGATCACCGGCGAAGAGTCGCTGGAAAAGCTGACCAAGAAGGAAATCCTGTCGCTGAAGCGCGAACAGGACAAGCTCGAACGCAGTCTCGGCGGGATCAAAGACATGAACAGTCTGCCTGACGCGCTGTTCGTGGTCGACGTGGGACATGAAAACATCGCCGTCCTGGAAGCGCGGAAGCTCGGCATTCCGATCGTCGGGGTGGTCGATACCAACAACGACCCGGACCCGATCGATTACGTGATTCCAGGCAACGACGACGCCATTCGCGCGATCCAGCTCTATACCCGCGCGGTGGCCGACGCGGTGCTGGAGGGGCGTGCCTCGGTCCCCGAGATCGGGGGTGAAGACGATTTCGTCGAACTCGACGCCGACGGCAAACCGGTCGCCAGAGCCGCCGACAAGGCCGGCCGGCGAAAAAAGGCGGCTCGCAAGCCGGCGGTCAAGAAGGCGGCCGGCCGCAAGGTGGTCGAACCAACCACCAAGCCGGCTCCCGCGGCAGCGGCGGCGACAGCGGCTCCGGAACCCGAACCGGCTGCGGCCCCCGAGGAACAGGCCGCGGCGACACCCGACGCCGAGCCGGCGATTGAGCCTGCAGCCGAGGCGGCGAGCGAGCCAGCCGTGGAAGCGGCGAGCGAGCCGGCGGTGGAAGCGGAGACCGTCGAGCCGGCCAAGGCTGAGCCACCAGAAGCCGCGGAGGCGGCAGCCGACGAGGCGCTACCGGCGGATGAAGGCTCGAGCCCCGCCGAAGCGTCCGAGCCGGCAGCCGAGGCGAAGCCGAGCAAGAAGAAAACCACCAAGAAGTCCGCGGCCAAGAAGAAGGCCACCAAGAAAACGGCCAAGAAGAAGGCCAAGAAGAAGGCCGCCAAGAAAACCGCGGCCAAAAAGACCGTTGCGAAAAAGGCCGCGGCCAAGAGCAGCGACGACGAGGACTCTTCGGACGACGACTAACCCGGGGAGCGGACCCGAGCCCGGGCAGAGTCAATACAAGGCGAGACGAGGTTATTCAACGATGGACATAACGGCAGCGATGGTCAAGGAGCTGCGCGAGCGCACCGGCGCAGGGATGATGGAGTGCAAGCGCGCTCTGGTGGAAACCGGCGGCGACACGGAGGCCGCCATAGAGCACCTGCGCAAGACCGGCCTGGCCAAGGCCGACAAAAAGGCCGGCCGGGTGGCCGCCGAGGGCTGCATCGTGTGCGCGGCGGACCACGAGGCCGGCAGAGCGGTGCTGGTGGAGGTCAACTGCGAAACCGATTTTGTGGCCAAAGACTCGAGCTTCGCCGAATTCGCGCGGGCCGTCGGCGAGGCCGCGCTGTCGAGCAGTGAGACCGAAGTGGACGCTATCCTGAGCAGCCCTAGTGACGACGGCGGCTCGCTGGAAGACGCGCGCGTGGCCCTGATCGCCAAGATCGGCGAGAACATTCAGGTCCGGCGCGCCGCGGCGGTCAGCGGCGACGGCCCGCTGGGCACCTACGTTCACGGCGGGCGGATCGGGGTGGCGGCGGCGTTGACCGGCGGCTCGGCCGATCTCGCGCGCGACGTCGCGATGCACATCGCGGCCAGCAATCCGGCTCACGTGAACCCCGATCAGGTGCCGGCCGACGAGCTGGCCAAGGAGCGCGAGATCCTGACCGCGCAGGCCAAGGAATCCGGCAAGCCGCCGGAGATCATCGAGAAGATGGTCGAGGGCCGATTGCGCAAGCACCTCAAGGAAATCACCCTCGTGGGTCAGCCGTTCATCAAAGACCCGGACCGCACGGTCGGGCAGTTGCTCGACGAAGCCAAAGCCGGCGTCAGCGCCTTCGTGCGCCTGGAAGTGGGCGAGGGTATCGAAAAAAAAGACGATGATTTCGCCGCCGAGGTGATGTCCCAGGTGCGTGGTGCCTGAGCCCGAGCTCAAGTTTCACCGCGTCCTGTTGAAGATCAGCGGCGAAGCGCTGCTTGGCGCGGCCGAATACGGCATCGATCCGGCTGTCATCAAGCGCCTGGCTCGGGAGATCGGCGAGGTCGCGGCCAGAGTTCAGATCGGCATCGTGATCGGCGGCGGCAACATCTTTCGCGGCGAAGGCTTGGCCGCTTCCGGCCTCGATCGCGTCACCGGTGACCACATGGGGATGCTGGCCACGGTGATGAACGCGCTGGCGCTGCAGGACGCACTCGAAAAAATCGACGTCACCGCGCGGGTGATGTCGGCGATCAAGATCAACGAGGTGTGCGAGGACTACATTCGCCGCCGCGCCATTCGCCATCTGGAAAAAGGTCGGGTCGTGATCTTCGCGGCCGGGACCGGCAATCCGTTTTTCACCACCGATTCGGCGGCCAGCCTTCGCGCGGTCGAAATCGGCGCCGACCTGGTGCTCAAGGCCACCAAGGTGGACGGCATCTATTCCGAAGATCCGGTTGCCAATCCCGCCGCCCGACGCTACGACCGGGTCGGCTATGACGAGATCATCGAGCGCAAGCTCCAGGTGATGGACACCTCAGCCATCGTGCTGTGTCGCGACCAGGGCATGCCGCTGCGGATTTTCGACATCCACAACGACGGTGCGCTGATGCGAATCGTCCAGGGCGACAATATCGGCACGCTGGTGAGCTGAGCGAGCGCCCACGCCGGCAACTCGACCGAAGTCGGGCTAAAATGGCGCCAGAGACATTCAGATCCGAGGGGTAAGGTCAGCATGATCAGTGACATATTGAAAGATGCGGAAACGCGCATGCAGCAGAGCGTGGAGCACCTGCGCATCGAGCTGACCAAGTTGCGCACCGGACGGGCGCACACCAGCCTGCTCGACCATCTGCGAGTGGACTATTACGGCTCCCAGGTGCCGTTCAGCCAGGTCGCCTCGATCAGCGTCGGCGACGCCCGCACGCTGGTCGTGCAGCCGTGGGAAAAGACCATGGTCGCGGTGGTCGAAAAAGCGATTCTGGAATCGGACCTGGGACTCAATCCGAACACCGCCGGCACCACCATTCGCATCGTTCTGCCGCCGCTGACCGAAGAGCGCAGAGTCGAGTTGACAAAGGTGGTCGGAAGCGAGGGTGAACACGCCAAGATCGCGATTCGAAACGTGCGCCGCGACGCGATTCATCGGTTCAAGGATCTGCTCAAGAAAAAGGAAATCACCGAGGACGAGGAGCACCGCGCCGAAACCGAGATCCAGCAACTGACCGACAAATACGTCGCCGAGGTCGACGAGACCGTCAAGGTCAAAGACGAAGAGCTGATGGAGATCTGACAGGACACCGGCCTCGGATCCGCGCCGCCGCGGGCGGCCCCCGCGATGAACCTACCTCAGCACATCGCCATCGTTATGGACGGCAACGGCCGCTGGGCCGAGCGTCGCAAACGGCCTCGCAGTTTCGGCCATCAGGCCGGGGTCAAGGCAGCACGCCGGATTGTCGAGGCGTGCGTCGAACAAGGCGTCTCGGCGCTGACGCTGTTCGCGTTTTCGAGCGAGAATTGGGCGCGCCCGCCGACTGAGGTCAATCGCTTGATGGACCTGTTCATGCGCTCGCTCAATCGCGAGGTGGAGGACCTCAACACCAACGGCGTGCGGCTGAGCTTCATCGGCGACCGTGGTCCGTTCTCGGAGGACCTGCGCGCCGGCATGGAGCGCTCGGAAGCGCTGACCCGCGACAACCGGCGCCTGAGGCTCTCGATTGCGGTCAACTATGGCGGGCGTTGGGATTGCGTGCAGGCCGCGCGCCGAGTTGCGACCGACGTGGCGACCGGCGAGCTGACCGTCGAAGCCATCGATGAGGCAACGCTCGCCAGCCATTTCTGTCTCAGCGACCTGCCGCCGCCGGACCTGCTGATTCGGACCGGCGGCGAGCAACGCATCAGCAACTTTTTGCTGTGGCAGATCGCGTACTGCGAACTGTATTTCTGCGATACCCTGTGGCCGGACTTCAACGCTGCCGAACTCAAGCGCGCCATCGCCGATTTCGGCTGCCGTCAGCGCCGCTACGGCCGCACCGGCCGCCAGGCCCGGGAAGCCGGCGGTGCTTAAGACCCGGGTTCTGACCGTCATCGTGCTGCTGCCGCTGCTGCTGGCGGCGATCGCTTATATGCCACCGGCGGCCGGTTGGTGGCTGGTGGCGCTGCTTGCGGGGCTCGGCGCCCGCGAATGGTGCCGCCTGGCCGGCGTTGAATCGGCGCTGGTGGGATGGACCGCGGGACTTTCGATGCTGCTGCTGGTGGGCCTGGTGATTTCGCGGGTCAGCCAGGATCAGCTCGCCCTGGTCGGCCTGGCCGCGGCCGTGCTGTGGAGCATCAACGGCTTGTGGCTGGCGCGCCGCCACGCGCTGGCCGCGCACTCCTGGCGAGCGGTCGCGCTCAAAGGGGCCGTGGGTCTCGGGGTGCTGGTACTCGGCGGCGCCGCGCTCGGAGCGCTCTTTGCCGCGCCCGACGGCCGCTTCCGCCTGCTGCTGTTTCTGCTCGTGATCTGGGCCGCCGACATCGGCGCCTACGCCGCCGGGCGGGTGCTGGGCCGCCACAAGCTGGCGCCGACGATCAGCCCGGGCAAGACCTGGGAAGGGGTGTTCGGCGGTCAGTTGATGGTCGCGCTGGTGGTCAGCGCGCTGGCGGCGTTCGACTACCCGCTGGCGCGCCCGCTGGCGCCGCTGCTTGGGTGGGCCGCGCTGAGCGCGGCGGTCTCGGTGGTGGGCGATCTGTTTGTCAGCCTGCTGAAGCGCCAACGCGGGCTGAAGGACACGGGGACGATCTTCCCGGGCCATGGCGGCGTTCTGGACCGCTTCGACAGCGTGCTGGCGGCGGCGCCGGTGTTTGCCTGGGGTCTGACCCTCATCCGGACTTGAACTGAATGGCCCTAGACGCAATCCAATGGAAACACGCGGCGACAAAACCAGGCGGCGCTTCAGCGAAGGCGCCGCCGCTCAATAGGATCTGCTATGGCTGAAGTTCTGGGCTCTATCTGGTGGCTCATCGTGGCCCTCGGGCTGCTGGTGACCTTTCATGAATTTGGCCATTTCTGGGTTGCGCGACGCTGTGGGGTCAAGGTTCTGCGGTTCTCGGTCGGCTTCGGCTCGGCGTTGTACAAGCGCCGCGGCGCCGATGACACCGAGTACGTGATTGCGGCGCTGCCGCTGGGTGGCTACGTCAAGATGCTGGACGAGCGCGAGGGCGACGTGCCGGCGGATCAGGCCGATCGCGCCTTCAATCGCAAGTCACTCGGCGCCCGCACCGCGATCATTGCGGCCGGCCCGGTGTTCAATCTGGTGTTCGCGCTGTTCGCCTTTTGGCTGATGTTCATGGTCGGGGTGCAGGAGTTTCGCATGGTGCTCGGCCCGCCCGAGGGCGTGGCGGCGGAGGCGGGACTCAAGTCGGGCGACGAAATCGTTGCCGTCGGCGACCGCCAAACCCAGACCTTCACCCACGCCAGCATCGAACTACTCGGCTACGCGCTGGACCGCGAGCCGGCGCCGGTAACGGTCGTCGACGCAGCCGGTATCGAACGTCGCCTGACCCTGGACTTCACGCGGCTACCGGCGGAGTTCGACGAGGAGCGTTTTCTCGAGGCCAGCGGGCTGAACCTTTACCAGCCTCAGGGCCGGCCCTTCATCGAGCGCCTCATCGACGGCGAGCCCGCGCAGCGGGCCGGACTTCAGCCCGGCGACCTGATCGTCAGCGTCAACGGCGATCCGGTCCCCCGTGCCAGAGATCTGACCGAGGTCATCCAAGCCCACGGGGGCAGCGGCGAGCCGCTCGATTTCCTGATCCGCCGCGGCAGCGATGAACTGCTGATCCCGATCACGCCGAAGAAAACCAGCGACTCCGGCCAGACCCGCTACGTGATCGGGGTTTATCCGTTCGATCCCGCGGACCGGCGTTTTTTCACGATTTTTCGGTACGGTCCGCTGGAATCGATCGGCGCGGCGCTGTCCGAGTCACGCCGGATCACGGTCGCTACCCTCGGTCTGATCGGCCGCATGGTGACCGGGGACGCGTCGCTGAAAAACCTTTCCGGACCGATTTCGATCGCGCAATTCGCGCGCGACTCGGCGCGCCTGGGACTGTCGCGCTTCCTGTTTTTCCTCGGGGTCTTGAGTCTCAGCCTGGCGATCCTCAACTTCCTGCCGATCCCCGTGCTGGACGGCGGCCACATGGTGTTC
>JBFGYD010000012.1:0-13573 GCA_041587615.1 Lysobacterales bacterium | reverse complement strand
GCCGGCGAGGCCAGCAGCGATTCCAGGTCGTCGATAGCCAAGAAATCGAAGCCCTCCACTGGGTCGAGGCTCGGGGGGTGGTCCAACTGTCCGGGAGCGAGGTAACCGGCCCGCCGGCCAGCCCGGTCGGCCACGCGGATCGCGGCCAGCAACGCGTGGGTCTTGCCGCACCCGGCGGGGCCGGCCAGGAATCCCCAGTCGGTGAGACCGGCCCGCGCCATCGAGCGAAGCGTGTCCACCGCCTTGGTGTTCTCCCGCCCGAGAAGCTGCGAAAAGACCGCCTCCTCGGCACCGCGCAGGGGCAGCGGGAGCTGATTGAGCGCCAGCGCGATCACGGGGCCGGTTGGGCGGACTTTGGATCGTCTTCGCCGGCCGGATCGTCATCGCCGGCCGGTTCGGCCTCGTCCCCCGGGGTGAGCAGCGGATCGGGAGCCCCGTACAGCGAACTTCCCTTGTAACGGCCGTGGGCGTGGCGCAGCAGGACCATGATCACCGAGGCCGCCGGCAGTGCCAGCAGGATGCCGAGAAACCCAAAAAGCTGGCCGCCGGCCAGGACCGCGAAAATCACCGCCACCGGATGCATCCCGATCTTGTCGCCGACCAGCAGCGGCGTCAGCAGCGTACCCTCTAGCATCTGGCCGACCACGAACACGCCGACGACCAGCAGCACGTGCAGCAAATCGCCGTACTGGAACAGCGCTCCGACGACCCCCGCGCCGACGCCGACGATGGCGCCCAGATAAGGAATGAAGCTGACGATTCCGGCCAACATGCCTACCAGCAGTGCGAGATCGAGCCCGACCAGCCACAGACCGACCGAGTAGATCACGCCCAGCGCCAGCATGACCGTGAGCTGGCCGCGCAGAAACGAACCGAGAACCGCGTTGGATTCACGCGTGAGCTGAACGACGGTGGGCTCGATGTTCCGCGGCAGCAGCTCGCGCACGCTTTCGATCAGCCGGTCCCAGTCACGCAGCAGGTAAAACGCGACCACCGGAATCAACACCAGGTTCAGGATCCAGCCCACGATCGCCGCCCCCGAACGGGTGATCGAGCCGATGATCGTGGCGGCAATGCCGGAAGCCTGCTGCAGGTGTTCCTGCACCATTGCGAGGACCTGCTCGCGCTCGATCGTAGCCAAACCCAGGTCCTCCAGCCGCGCCAGCAGTGGGGCGGCGACCTGCCGGGCCCAGTCGTAAAAGGCCGGCAGGACCTCGATCAGGCGCAGGATCTGCCCTTCCAGCAGCGGGATCAGCAGCAAGCCAAAAGCGACCACCAGCAGGCTCAGCGTCAGGAACACCACGGTCACGGCCAGGGTCCGCCCGAGCCCCCGTCGCTCCAGCCAGTCGGTGATCGGGTCGCCGAGATAGGCAAACAGCGCGGCCACCGCGAACGGGGTCAGAATCGGCGCCAGCAGATAGATCAGCCAGCCGCCGCCGGTTACCAACGCGAGCACCATCCACCGTCGAGACTCACTCATCGGCCGAATCCCCCGCCTTGACGCGCCACGCGCGAAGACCCCACACACCGACGTAGTGGACGCCGCTCAGCACGGTCGTGACGGACACCGCCCACACCAGCCCAACGACCCAGAGCGGATCGATGAAGCCGCGAATCCGGTCCAGCAGCACCAGCAGCACCAGCGCGATCTGCAGGCACGTATTGAGCTTGCTCAGCAGCGATGGCTCGGGCTCGAGGTGGCGAAACCAAAAGTGGAACATCAGCGCTCCGACCACGATCACCAGATCCCGCCCGAGCACCAGCAGCAGCAGCCACGGCGGAATCCAGCCCTGCGCGGCAAGCACCACGAAGCAACTGAGCAGCAGGAGCTTGTCCGCCAGCGGGTCGAGAATCCCGCCGATATAGCTTTCCCAGCCGAAACGTTTGGCCAGGAACCCGTCGACCGCGTCGGACAGGCCGGCCACGAACGCGACCACGAGGGCGGCGCCGTAGGCGCGATCGATCAGCAGCCAGGTCAGCGGAATCACCGCGGCCATGCGCATGACCGTAATCGTATTCGGTAGACTGGCAAGCAGGGTTTCGCGCTGGGTCATGGCCGGGCGCTCACGGATTGACCCGGTAGGTCAGGTCGACGACGTCGCCCGCGAACAGGCGCCGATCGACCCGGCTCAGCACACGGCCGTACTGGAGCGCCTGGATCAGGCCCGAAACCCCCGAATCGCTGAACAACGCGAAGTCGGTGTAGTCCGGAGCGACCACCAGCGGATCGGCGTTGATCACCATCGACAGCGATTTGAGGTAGCCGACGACCTGACCGTAGTGGCTCATGTCCTCGATCCCAAAAACCCGGATCACGACCCGCTGCGGGTCGGCGCTGGAAGCCACCGCGAAACGCTGGCCGAGCCAGTTGGCCAGTTCGTTCACGCCGCCGGCCAGGGTCTGTTCGAGCGTGAGCCCGTCGCTGACCCAGCGGCCGTTCACGGCTTCGCCGCTGAGGCTCCAGTGGGTTGTCCAGCGTTCGCCGGAGGCATAGCTGCGACCGAGCAGCAGCAGCGGCGAGGCGTAGCGGGCGGCGGCCGCGCCGACCCGATCCGCATAGCCAGCCCACACGTCGGCTACCCGCACTCCGAGTTGATCCTCGAGGTCCAGCAGCGGCAACACCAGCGGCAGCGCCCGCTCGCGAGCGGCCTTTTCCAGCGCTTCGAGCGCCGCCGCATCCTGTTCCTCGGTGCCCAGCAGCGAGCGCTGGCGGTCGGGGCGTTCGACGGCCACCCAGACCAGCGTGGCCGGCCGCTCCAGCGGCCATAGCGGCAGCCCGAGGTCGCGCGCCCGATCGCGAATCCGGGTGGGATTAAATCGGACTTCCAGCAGGGTCTGCGGCGGCAGCGGCTCGGCGGCGGGCGGGGCTTCCAGGTAGCGGTGCTGGCGAACCAGCGGGTCGGCCGGTCCAAGTCCCGGCGCCTGCGCCAGGGCGTTGACCGCCGCCGGGTCGCCGGAGAGCTTGACCAGCACTTGGGCCAGCGCCATGCGGTAACCGGCGGTGCGCGCCTCGGGGCCGGTGTCGCTGACCGGCACCTGAGCGAAAAAAGGATCGACCGTGGTCGCGCCCGCGGGGACGCCACAGACGTACCACCAAAGCGCCAGCGCAATGGCCGGAAGCGACGCCGGGGGGCGGCAGGCGCGGGCGCGCAATGTGAATGCGGTTGACAAGCTGCTGTCGGCCCGATCGGTTGACCCAAATGGCGCATAAGATACCATACGCCCGCCGCCCGCAACCCCGCCGCCTGGGCTCGAGAAAAACGGGACGAAATTATCGCGGCGCCGGCCAATTACTGAGCAAGAACAAGGCATTGTGAAAACTTCAGAACCCAAGACCGCGCCCTTGACCTACCGGGACGCCGGCGTCGACATCGACCGTGGCAACGCGCTGGTGGACCGTATCAAACCCCTGGCCGCCCTGACGCGGCGTCCGGAGGTGTTATCCGGGCTGGGCGGATTCGGCGGCTTGTTCGCGGTCCCGGCCGGCTATCGCGAGCCGGTGCTGGTCGCGGCCACCGACGGGGTCGGCACCAAGCTCAAGCTGGCTCAGCAGACCGGGCGCCATGCCGAAGTCGGTATCGACCTGGTCGCAATGTGCGTCAACGACGTGGTCGTGACGGGCGCCGAGCCGCTGTTCTTCCTCGACTACTTTGCCACCGGACGGTTGGACAACGACGTCGCCGAGGCGGTCATCTCGGGAATCGCGAATGGCTGCGAGCAGGCCGGCTGCGCGCTGATCGGCGGCGAAACCGCGGAAATGCCGGGCATGTACCCTGACGGCGAATACGACCTCGCCGGATTCAGCGTCGGCGCGGTCGAGCGAGAACGGGTTCTGGACGGTAGCCGCGTCCGGGGCGGTGACGTGGTCCTCGGACTCGCCGCCAGCGGACCGCATGCCAACGGTTTCTCCCTGATCCGCAAGATCATCGAGACGCGCCGGGTGGACCTCGATGCGACCTTCGAGGGCCGACCGCTGGTCGAATCGCTGCTCGCGCCCACGACCATCTACGTGGCGGCCGCGCTCGAACTCCAGCGCGAGCTTTCGGTTCACGCGTTTGCCCACGTGACCGGCGGGGGGCTCGAGGAAAACGTGATCCGGGTCGTGCCCGCGGGTTTGGGAATCGACCTCGACCCCAAAGCCTGGCCGCGACCGGCCATCTTCGACTGGCTGCAGCGCGAGGGCCGGGTCGCGCCGGACGAGATGCTGCGGACCTTCAATTGCGGGATCGGCTTTTGCGTGGTCCTGGCGCCGGCCGACGTCGATGGTGCCGCTCGGCTGTGCCGCGCGCGCGGCATCAACGCTTGGGCGATCGGCCGGGTGCGGGCGGCGGGCGACGGGCGCGTTCGGTTTCAAACCGACTGATTCTCGGCCGGCAGGGCGATAACCATGAACGACTTCCCGGTGGTGGTGCTGATCTCGGGCCGGGGCTCCAATCTCGAAGCGCTGATCCGGCACCAGCGCGACGGCGCGTACAGTATCGCGGGGGTGATCAGTAACAACCCGGGCGCCGGCGGACTCGAATACGCGGCGGCCGCCGGGCTGCCCACGGCGATCGTGGATCATCGCCACCGCGCGCGGGCATCGTTCGAGGCCGAGTTGGCCGCTGCAATCGACGCGTGGGCGCCACGGCTGGTAGTGCTGGCCGGGTTCATGCGCATTTTGAGTGCCGATTTCGTCGCGCGCTATCGTCACCGATTGATCAATATCCACCCATCTTTGCTGCCGAGCTTTCCCGGCCTGAATACGCATGAACGAGTGCTCGCCGCTGCTGTCCAATGGCACGGAGCCAGCGTCCACTACGTGACCAGCGAGGTCGATGGTGGACCGGTTATCGCCCAGATCAGGCTGCCGGTGAAGCGCGGCGACACCGCCGCAAGCCTGGCGCAAAGGCTGCTCCCTCTTGAACATCGGCTGCTGCCGTATGTTGTTTCCCTGATCGCAAAGGAACGGATTTGTTATGCCCTCAGTGGCATTGAACTGGACGGAAAACCGCTTGCCGAACCGCTGCGCCTTGCTCGCGGGTCTACTGGCGCTGCTCGCGCTTGAGTCCGCCGGCGCCGAGGCGCTGCACTGTGCAGGTGACATGCTGGCCCCGTTCGAGGCGAGCTACGAGGTCGTGCGCAACGACAAGCGCCTGGGGCACGCCGAGCTTGAACTCGAACACGAAAACGGCACCTGGACCTACACCATGAACACCAAATCGGAGCGGGGCCTGTCGGGGCTTTTGGGCGGCCACGTCCTGGAGCGAACCGAGTTTGAATACGTCCGCGGAGAGCCTAGACCGCTGAGCTATCGCTACAAGCGGGGCGTCAGTTTCTCCAGCAAATCGACCTTTGCCGAGTTTGACTGGGACGCCGAGCGGGCCAGCGGCAACTACAAAAAGAAAGAATGGGTGCTGCCGCTGACCCGCGGCCAGACCGACAGGATGCTGGTCAACCTGCTGTTGATGCGCGCGCTGGCGAGGGGCGCACCGCGAATCGCGTTCGACACAATCGAAAAAGGCAAGCTCGACCAGCTCAGTTTCGAGCGCACCGGAACCCTCGAGGTCGACACCGCGGCCGGTACTTTTTCGACCGTAATCGTGGAACGCCAGCATCGCAACAAGGCGCGCCAGACCCACTCCTGGCATGCGCCGGAACTGGCGTATCTGCCGGTGCGGCTGCGCCAGATCGACGGCGACGACGACGAGACCATCGAACTGACGCTCGAGTCGGTCGAATTTCTGCCCTGCGAATAGGGCGTTCGCGAAACCTAAACCGACTCGCCGGACTCGGCGACCGCCTGGCGCTCGAACGGCAGACGGCGGATGCGGGCGCCGAGCTGATTGAGCTTCTCTTCGATGTTCTCGTAGCCCCGATCGATGTGGTAAATGCGGTCCACGACCGTTTCTCCCTGAGCCACCAGTCCCGCCAGCACCAGGCAGGCGGAGGCGCGAAGGTCGGTCGCCATCAGCGGCGCCGCGGTCATGCCTTTGACCCCGCGTACGACGGCGGTATTGCCCTTCAGGCGAATATCGGCGCCGAGGCGCTGCAGCTCCTGGACGTGCATGAAGCGGTTTTCGAACACCGTTTCGGTGATGGTTCCGGTGCCCTCGGCCACCGCGTTCAGCGCCGTGAACTGGGCCTGCATATCGGTCGGAAAGCCGGGATAGGGCGCGGTCGTGACGTCGACGGCGCGCAGCCGGCCGCCGCTCATGTTCAGTTCGATCCAGTCCGGCCCGGTGTTGATCGCGGCGCCAGCCTCTTCGAGTTTCTGCAGAACCGCGTCGAGCGTGTCCGGGCGCGCCCTCTTGACCAGGACGCGCCCCCCGGTAATCGCCGCGGCGACCAGGTAGGTGCCGGTTTCGATCCGGTCGGGCAGCACTTCGTACGGTTTGCCGCCAAGACGCTCGACCCCTTCCACGACGATGGTGTTGGTGCCGGCGCCGCTGATCCGCGCGCCCATCTGATTCAGGAAGCCCGCCAAGTCGACCACCTCCGGCTCTTGGGCGGCGTTCTCTATCACCGTGGTGCCGGAGGCCAGCGCGGCCGCCATCATGATGTTCTCGGTGCCGGTAACGGTGACCAGATCGAGTACGATCCGGCAGCCCCGGAGCCGGTTGCGGGCGCGCGCCTTGATGTAGCCGCCCTCAACCGAAACTTCCGCGCCCAGCGCCCGGAGTCCGTCGAGGTGCAGATTGACCGGCCGGGTGCCGATCGCGCAGCCGCCCGGCAGCGAGACATTGGCCTGACCGTAGCGCGCCACGAGCGGGCCCAGCACGAGGATCGAAGCACGCATGGTCTTGACCAGTTCGTAAGGTGCGTACTGCCGATCGACCGGGCGCGTGTCGACGTGCAGACGCATGTGCTCGTCGACCAGAATCTCGCTGCCCATCTGGCCCAGCAGTTCAATGGTCGTGGTCACGTCCTGCAGGTGCGGCACATTGCCGATCTGGCACGGCTCGTCGCACAACAGCGTGCCGGCCAGAATCGGCAGCACCGCGTTTTTGGCCCCCGAGGCGGTCAATTCACCGCCCAGGACCGCTCCGCCGGTTATGCTGATTTTGGCCATTTGTCCCGGCTAGGCGTCTTCGGCCGGGGTCAGGGTGCGCAGCGACAGCGCGTGGATTTCACCGCCCATGCGCTCTCCCAGGGTCGCGTAAACCATGCGATGGCGCGCCAGCGGGGGGGTTCCCTCGAACTGCGCCGCAACGACCTTGGCCTCGAAATGAACCCCGTCATCGCCGCTGACGGTGACCTCGGCGCCCGGGAGTCCGGCATCGATCAGTTGCTTGAGGGTCTCGCAATCCATAGACTTCTGCGGTTCTCCGACGGTGGCCGGCGCCATTCAAAGGGCGCGCGATAGTATAGGCAATCTGGCACTCCCGCAACCAGCACCGACCGTCAATACTGCGCGGTCGAGCTGCGAAGGGTCCTGACTCACAAGCGGCGGATCATTCTCGAATAAATGTTGCTCTCCCTGGTTTTGATTGCGATCGGCTTCGTCTTCCTCGTTTGGGGGGCCGACCGCTTTGTGGCCGGCGCGTCGGCCACGGCTCGAAACCTGGGCGTATCGCCGCTGATCATCGGACTGACCGTCATAGGCTTCGGCACGTCGGCGCCCGAAATGGTCGTTTCGGGGGTCGCCGCCTTGCGCGGCAATCCGGGGCTGGCGGTCGGCAACGCGATTGGCTCCAACATCGCCAACGTCGCGCTGATCCTCGGCATCACCGCGCTGATCTGCCCGCTGCAGGTGCAGTCCAACACGCTCAAGCGCGAGTACCCGATCCTGCTCGCGGTCACCCTTTTCGCGCTGCTGCTGATGGGTGACCAAGCGCTCAATCGCGTCGACGGCGTGCTGCTGCTGTTCGGGCTGTTGGCAATGACCACCTGGATGGCGCTGATCGGTATGCAGCGCGGCGGGCCGGACCCGATGGCGGCGGAATACGCATCCGAGATCCCGGTCAATATGTCCACCGGGGTGGCGATCGGCTGGCTGTTGCTGGGCATGATCGTGCTGCCCGCCAGTTCCCACATCCTGGTGGTCGGGGCTGTGGACGTGGCCGAGCGGCTCGGGGTCTCGGACCTGGTGATCGGCCTGACCATCGTTGCGCTGGGCACCAGCCTGCCCGAACTGGCCGCGGCCATCGTCAGTGTGCTCAAGCGCGAGCATGAACTGGTGATTGGAAATATCATCGGTTCCAACATGTTCAACCTGCTCGGAGTGCTCGGCATTGCCGCGAGCATCCAGCCGGTAACGATCGAGTCCCTGGTGCTCTATCGCGACTACTCGATCATGCTCGCCTTGTCGCTGCTGCTGTTCCTGATGTCCTACGGATTCCGTGGCCCCGGGCGCATCTCGCGCTTTTCAGGGTGCGTGCTGCTGATAACCTACCTGGCCTACCAGGTTCTGGTCTTTTACACTGAATACGGCAAAACCGCCGGGAGTTGACCGTGAGCGCCAAACATTCCGTGCTGGCCAAAAGCCCGCGCCGGCAGCTGGACGCCGCAGCCACCCGCGAACTGGCCCGCGCCGTGATCGACACCGAGGGCCGGGCAATCGACGCGCTCAAGGACCGGATCGACGAGGCGTTCATCGCCGCCTGCCGTTACATGCTCGCCTGCCGCGGCCGCATCGTCGTGCTCGGCATGGGCAAGTCCGGGCACATCGGCTCCAAGATCGCGGCCACCCTGGCGAGCACCGGCTCGCCCGCATTCTACGTCCACCCCGGCGAGGCCAGCCACGGCGACGTGGGGATGATCACCGCACGCGACGTGGTGCTGGCGCTGTCCAATTCGGGCGAGACCGACGAACTACTGACGCTGATGCCGGTCATCGCCCGCCTCGGCGTGCCGCTGATAGCCATGACCGGCCGGGCGCATTCGACCCTGGCCCAAAACGCCACCGTTCACATCGACGTCAGCGTCAGCCAGGAGGCCTGCCCGCTGGGGCTGGCCCCGACTTCGAGCACGACCGCGGCCCTGGTCATGGGCGACGCGCTGGCAATCGCGCTGCTGCAGGCCCGCGGATTTACCGCCGAGGACTTCGCTCGCTCGCACCCGGCCGGTCAGCTCGGACGCCGACTGTTGCTGCATATCAGCGACATCATGCGAACCGGATCGAAAATCCCCCGGGTACGAGACTCCGAGTACCTGCCCGAGGTCATCGTCGAGATGAGCCGCAAGGGCCTCGGCATGACCGCGATCGTGGATCAGAAGGATCAGCTCGTCGGGGTGTTCACCGACGGCGACCTGCGGCGCGCGCTCGACGCCGCCATCGACGTGCACTCAACGCCGGTGAACGAGGTGATGACCCGAGGCTGCAAGACCATTGAGCCGGAGGCGCTGGCGATCGAGGCGGCGCGGCTGATGGAGGATTTCAAGATCCACGGCCTGCTGGTCGTCGATTCGGCCGGTCGCCTGGTCGGAGCGCTCAACATCCACGATCTGCTTCAGGCCGGCGTGGTTTGAGTCCGACCGAACCAGGGACTGGTCCTGGCCCGGATGGCAACTCATGCCACCAGCGGGCCAGCGCCGACGTGATCGCGCGCGCCGCGCGGGTGCAACTGGTCGTGTTCGACGTCGACGGCGTGATGACGGACGGGCGGCTTTACTACACCCACGACGGCCGCGAACTCAAGGCCTTCCATTCCCAGGACGGCCTGGGGCTGAAGCGACTGCAGGCGGCCGGGATTGCGATCGCGGTGATCACCGGGCGCCGCTCCACGGTGGTGGCCGCGCGGATGGCGGAACTGGGCATCGAGCACGTGTTTCAGGGCCGGGTCGACAAGCTGGCGGCCTTCGATGAGTTGCTGACCGCGATCCCGGTGAAGGCGGAGCACACGTGCTACGCCGGCGACGACGTGATCGACCTGCCGGTGATGCGGCGCGTAGGTCTGGCCGTTACGGTGCCTAACGCCCATCCGCGGGTGAAACCCGAGGCCCACTGGGTCACGCTGCGCCCCGGCGGCGCGGGCGCGGTCCGCGACGTCTGCGACCTTGTCCTGGATGCGCGCGCGGCCGAGGCGTGCTGAGCACCCGCAAACGCTGGGCGATCGTGATCCTGCTGCTCGCTGCCGGCTCGAGCTTCTGGGCCGCCCGCTGGCTGGCCGGTGATCGGCGGGCGCCGTCGCCGCCGCCGGCGGCTCGCTCGGATTATTCGCTGCAAACCTTCGACTTGCTGGTGATGAACGGACAGGGTTTGCCGAGCTTCCGAGTCGAAGCGCCGTACCTGGAAAAGAGCCCGCACGACGAATCGATGTCGATCACCGAGCCGCGCATGTGGCTGTTCGAGGCCGGCGATCCGAGTTGGAAGGCGCGCGCCGACAGCGGCTGGATCCGCGCCGACGGCGAGGAAATTGTGCTCACCGGCGCGGTCCAACTGGAACAGATGAGCGGCGACAGCCTACGGGTACAGACCAATGAGCTGACGTTTTATCCCGAGACCCGGCTGGCCGGATCTCAAGCACCGGTCCAGCTGCATCGCGACGGCATGCGGATGGACGGGCTCGGACTGGACGCGGACTTGAAGACGCGCCGTTTCGAGCTACTATCACAGGTCAGAGCACACTATGATCCGAAGTAATTTTTTGTTTTTGTTAGCTTTTATGGCTACTCTTGCGCTCCATCACGGGGTCTGGGCCAAGTCCTCGGACCGCGACCTGGAGGCGGAAATCAAGGCCGGGCGCTTTACCGAGGATCCCGACAACGACACCCAGGTGTTCAGCGGCGGATTCACTCTGCGCCAGGGAACCCTGTCGGTGCAGGGCCGCGTCGCCACCATTTACCGTGCCGACGAAGGCGGATTCGCCCGCATCGTCCTCGAAGGAGAACCGGCGCGGTGGCAAGAGGAGCTGGACGACGGCAGCCCGCTGGACGCCCGCGCCAACGTGATCGACTATGACGTCGACGCCGAACTGGTGATCCTTCGCGGCAATGTGCAGATTCAAAAGGACGGCGACGAGTTGTCGGGCGAGTTGATCCGCTACGATCTGAAGTCGCAACGGCTCGATGCCGGCAGCGAGGGCGAGGGACAGGTGATCATGATCATGAAGCCGCGGAGCAAAAAAGATGAATCCCAATAAGCGACGCCTGCCGCACCCCATGAGTCCCTGCGGTCGCTGACGTGCTGCGGGCACGAGGCATCGCCAAGTCTTACAAGGGGCGGCGCGTGGTCGACGACTGCTCGATCGAGGTCGAGCAGGGGGAGACGGTCGGGCTACTGGGACCCAACGGGGCCGGCAAGACGACCTGCTTCTACATGATCGTCGGCCTGGTTCCCTGCGACGAGGGCGCCATCTTCCTGGACTCCGACGACATCACGCGCCTGCCGATGCACCTGCGCGCCAGCCGCGGGATCGGTTACCTGCCCCAGGAACCGTCCGTGTTTCGGCGCCTGTCGGTCAGAGACAACATCCTCGCGGTGCTGGAACTGCGCGGCGGGCTGGGTCGCGCCGACCGGCTCCGGGAACTGGAAACGCTGATGGACGAACTGCAGGTCGGCCATCTTCAGGACCAGGTCGGGATCAGCCTTTCCGGCGGTGAGCGCCGCCGGGTCGAAATCGCCCGCGCGCTGGCAGCCGCGCCCCGATATGTGCTGCTCGACGAGCCGTTCGCCGGGGTCGATCCGATCTCGGTCGACGAAATTCAAAGAATCGTCAAACAGCTCAAGGCGCGTAACATCGGAGTCCTGGTCACCGACCACAACGTCCGCGAGACGCTGGAAATCTGCGATCGGGCCTACATCCTGAACGACGGCAGGGTGCTGGCCGCGGGCAACCCGACGGAAATCCTGGCCAACGACCAGGTGCGCCAGGTTTATCTGGGACACGATTTTAGGATGTAGGCTACGTTCCGGCGTAGGACGGCATCCGGACGCGCGCTTCTTTGCCCGGAGGGCAAAACCGCACGCGACCTGCGCCTGCTTGGTCGCGGGCCGTAGAATGGCGTGGGACGGCATCCGGGCCGGCGCTTCTTTGCCTGGCGGCAAAACCGCACCCGCCCTGCGCATGCTTGGTCGCGGGCCGCGCGCCGTTCGCGAAATGTCAACTCGGGTTACTGCTGGTGCTGCAGGCTAGGCAACCGCGCCACGGAATCATAGAATGAAGGTGCAGCAATGCATCGGGCACCTCTAACGAGTCCGTGAAACCACTACTTCAACTCCGCCTCGGGCAGCAGCTCACCATGACGCCGCAGCTTCAGCAGGCGATCAAGCTGCTCCAGCTGTCCTCCCAGGAACTCGAAGCCGAACTGCTCGAGGCATTGGAGGCCAACCCGCTGCTGGAGCGCGAAGACCTGTTTGCCTACGACAGCGGCGACGAGGACGGCGCGGCGGAGGCGGACGGCGCGGAGGGCAGCGAGGGCCTGGAGCGTCTACCCTCCGAGGAGGACGCCTGGGACCGCTACTACGTGAACATGCCGGAAACCGGCGCGCGTGCGCCACGGCGCGAGCCGGAGGCGTTCGGGCGTACGCAGGACATCGCCGATCGGCCGGAGGATCTGGGCGAGCATCTGCGCTGGCAGCTCAATTTGAGCCACATCTCGACGCGGGACGAGGCCATCGGTCTGGCGATCATCGACGCCATCAACGACGACGGCTACCTGACCGAAACTCTGGAGGACATCCGCGCGAGCCTGCCGCCGGACCAGGAGATCGACCTCGACGAGGTGCGCGCGGTGCTGCACCGTATCCAGCACTTCGACCCGATTGGGGTCGGCGCCGGCAGCGTACGCGAATGCCTGCAGATCCAGCTCGCGGTGCTGGATGCCGAGCACACCCCGAGCTTCGAGATTGCAAAACGAATCATCGATCATCACCTGGAACTGCTGGCGCGTCAGGACGTGCCGGCCCTGCGGCGTCGGCTGGACGTGTCCCAGGAGGAACTGAAGGCGGCCATCGACCTGGTCCGCTCGCTGGAACCCCGGCCCGGGGGAAATTTTTCGACCGGCGACGTCGAGTACGTTCGTCCCGACGTACTGGTGGAGCGGCGGGGTGGTCGCTGGCAAGCAATCCTATATGACGAGTTATCCCCACGCCTGCGCCTCAACGACTATTACCTGAACCTGATCGGCCGGGCGAGCAAAGAGGACGCCCGCTACCTGCGAGGACAGCTGCAGGAAGCGCGCTGGCTGATCAAGAGCCTGGAGACCCGCAACGAAACCTTGTTGAAAGTGGCCAACGCCATCGTCTCTTACCAGAGCGGTTTCCTCGATCACGGCCCGGAGGCGATGAAGCCGCTGGTCTTGAGAGAGGTGGCCGACGCCATCGACATGCACGAATCGACGGTCTCGCGGGTCACCTCGCGCAAGTATATGCTGACCCCACGCGGCATCTTCGAGCTGAAGTATTTTTTTTCATCCCACGTGGGCACCGCCGACGGCGGCGAGTGCTCGGCCACCGCGATTCAGGCAAAAATCGAAAAACTGATCGAAAACGAACCGCCAAAGCGGCCGCTCAGCGACTCAAAGATTGCCCAGATTCTCAATGATCGGTATGTTAGTTTACCGGTGACCGAGCGTGACACGACATCGGAGAGCGGGTCGCGGCGAGTCACGGCCGATCGGAAGTGACGGGCGGTGCGCTCGAGCGGCGTGG
>JBFGYD010000011.1:0-13628 GCA_041587615.1 Lysobacterales bacterium | reverse complement strand
TCGGCGCCGACGGCCTGCCGGTCATCGGCTACCACGACATGACGGCGGGCTCCCTCAAAGTCGCCAAATGCGGCGATCCGGCATGCGCCGCCAGCAGCCGGACCGTGATCCCGGACGACCCGACCCACCGAGTGGGCCGGTTCACCTCGTTGGCGATCGGGATCGACGGCTTGCCCGTGATCAGCTACCGCAACGAGAGCGACGGCGCCCTCAAGGTCCTAAAGTGCGGCCACCCCGGATGCACCGGCGGCCGCGAGTTCCCACCGTAAGAGGGCCTAGAAAACCGGTCCAATTGACCAAGTATCCGACGGTTTCGGCTTGTCTACCATGCAAGCGGCGAAGCATAATCGGGCGGCATTGGACAGCGATGATCTTAAACCGAGCAGCGTCACGGGCAGCCTCAATTCGGGGGCCGGCGGCGGGCTTTCCGCGGATGTCTATCGGGAACTGCGCGCAATTGCGCATGCCCAGCTCCGCTCGCGGCGGCCCGACGCCACGCTCAACACCACGGCGCTGATCAACGAGGCCTATGTCAAGCTCGGCGCGCGCCAGCGGCTGTGGCAGGACCGCAAGCACTTTTACGCCACGATGGCCCGGGTGATGCGCCAGGTCACCATCGACCTGGCCCGCAAGCAACACGCCGGCAAGCGGGACGGGGGCAACCGCGTCAGCCTCGATCGGCTGGAGCAGGGTCGTATCGAGTGGCGTGAAATCCCGGATCTGATCGCTATCGACGCCGCCCTGACCCGCTTGGGTCAGCTCGACGAGCGTCTGGAGCAGGTCCTGGAACTGCGCTTTTTCGCCGGCCTGTCGGTGGCCGACGTGGCCGACATGCTAGGTGTCTCCAAGCCGACGGTAAAAAGAGATATGCGAGCCGCGCGGGCGTTCCTGGCCAGCGAGCTGGATTGATGACCCCGGAGCAGTGGCAACAGGCGCGGCGCTTGTTCGAAGAGGTCTCCGATCTGCCCCCGGACCAGCAGGCCCGCCGGCTCGCGGCGACGGATCTGGACCCGGCCCTGCGGGGTCGTGTGTCGGCCATGCTCGAGGCCGAGCGCGGCGGGCGGATCGCCGAGCGCCTGGTCGATCAGGCGCCGGGGCTGGCGCGGCAGATCGCGCACGTCGACCGCAGCACCCAGACCATTGGACCGTATACCATCGGCGCGCTGCTCGGTCGCGGCGGCATGGGCGAGATTTATCGGGCGCACCGCAGCGACGGGGCCTACGAGCAGGACGTCGCCGTCAAGTTCGTGACCCTGCCGACGCCCGAACTGGCCGCCCGCTTCGAACGAGAGCGCCAGCTTCTTGCAAGCCTGGAGCATCCCGGCATCGCGCGGCTCCTGGACGGCGGGCTGACCGACGACGGTACGCCTTACCTCGTCATGGAGTACATCGACGGCGAGGCCATCGACGACTATTGCGACCGGTCGCGGTTCGATCTGGAGCAGCGCCTGCGGCTGTTCCTGATGGTGCTCGACGCGGTTTCCGCGGCCCACCGCCAACTGATCGTCCATCGCGACATCAAGCCGGGCAATATCCTGGTCACCGAGCAAGGCCAGACCAAGCTGATCGACTTCGGCATCGGCAAATCGCTGGCGGCGGGGCTGGGGGAAGCGGCCACGCTGACCCACCAGCGTATGATGACACCCAGCTACGCTGCGCCCGAGCAGTTGACCGGAGGAAGCATCGGCACACACACCGACAGCTTCCAGCTCGGCCTGCTGCTCGACGAACTGATTTGCGGGGTGCCTGGCCGCCGTCTGGAGGACGCGTCGATCGAGCAGGCCGTCAGCCGCTGTCTGGCCGAAGTCGAGCCCGCGCGCCAGCGTTTCCTGGCCGCCGGAAATCGCGGCGAAATTGCCCGCCGGCGCCGTACCGGACCCGACCGCCTGGCGCGTCGGTTGTCCGGCGACCTCGACCTGATCCTGAAAAAAGCCTGTGCGATCGACCCGCGGCTTCGTTACCGCAACGTCGACGATATGGCCGACGACATCGGCGCCTACCTGGCGCACCGGCCGGTGCGCGCGCGCAAGCCCTCAAGGCGATATCTGGTCGGAAAATTCGTCCAGCGCCACCGGGTGGCGGTCTTGGCCAGCCTCGTCGCTTTCGCCGCGCTGATCGGATCGCTGGCCGTGAGCGTGTTTCAGACCCTTGAAGCAGAACGCCAGCGCGGCATTGCGCTGCTGGAAGGCGCCCGGCATCAGCAGGTCAAGGAGTTCCTGCTTAACATCTTCCACAACGCCGATCCCGCGGTGGCGCAGCGCCCCGACGTATCCGCGCGGGAACTGATCGCGCGCGCCAGCGAGCAGCTCGACGAGAGCGCGATGGACCCGCTGACGGCCGCCAGCATTTACCAGGCCATCGGCCAAGCGTACCTCGGCCTGGGAATGCCCGAGACGGCCACCGCTCACCTGAGACACGCGCTGGAGCTGTTTGACGGCGCCGGTCAGGCGGACCAGCGCGACTATGCCGATGCCTCCTTTCTGCTCGGCGAATCGCTGCAGACCGGCACCTACGCCGAAGCGCTCACATTTCACGAACAGGCCCTCGAACTGCGCCGCAGGCTGCTCGGCGACGACCACCCCGACGTGGCGACCAGCCTGCTGGCGGTCGCCCGGGCGCTGCGCTCGACCCAGGACCACGAGCGCATCATCGCCACCTTCTTCGAAGCGCTCGACGCGATCGAGCGCTACGCGGGGCGCGAGAGCCCGGACTACGCTAGGGCGCTGATCCGCATGGGTAACTACTACGGCTCCCGCGGAGAGCTGGAGGCGGCCTACCCGCTCGCGCTCGAAGCCTACGGTATCGCTAGTCGGACCCTGGACGCGCGCGATCCGGACCTCGGCCGCGCCGCCCTGCTGCTGGGGACGCTGGGCTCGGATACCGGTCGCTTCGACGTCGGCAGCCGACACCTACGGCAGGCGCTCGAGATCTTCGAAAGCGTCTATGGCCGCAACCACCCGCGCAGCCTGTCGACGCTGGGTAACCTGTCGGTGCTACACGGTCACCAGGGCGACTTCGACGCGCTGCTGTCACGCTCCACCGACTACCGGGACCGCTTGATCGATATGTTCGGGCCCGACTCTCCCAAGGCCGCCTACGGCTGGTCGCACCTCGGGGTGGCCCTGTATACGGCGGAACGCTTCGAGAAAGCGCTCGAGGCCCACGACCGGGCAATCGCAATCATTGCCTCGGGCCAGGGCGAGATCGACAGCAACGGCGCAAACCAGATGTCCCGCGGGCGAACGCTGCTGCGCCTCGGGCGCAGCGAGGAAGCCTTGCAGAGCATCGACCGGGCGCTGACGGCCGCGATGGGCCCGCGCAACCGGGCCATGGCCCTGATCTCCCGCGCGGAGGCGCTGCTGGATCTCGAACGGCCCGAACCGGCGCGGGAAGACGCCGAACGGGCGCTTGCGCTGGCGGGGTCGCTCAAAGACCCGCTGCTGACCGGCGAAATCCATATCGTGCTGGCCCGAATCCACCGGGCGCTGGGCGATCTCTCGCGCGCGCGCGGCCACCTTCGGTCCGCGCGGGGCCTGCTCGACGACTCACCCTTTCACGCCGCCGAAGCGCTGCGCCGGCAGTCCGACAAGGCGTTGCGGGAACTCGCCTCCAGCTAGCCGTTGCGACCGGACGCCTCGGCCGGTGATCCCTTTCGGCCGGTTTCGCGTTTGTATCTCATGACGAACAGAGATTCCGCTTGCGGAAAGGCCGTACGATGGCTGGAGACAAAGACACCGCCGGTCTGCATTCGACCGAAGCAACGGCGATGCGATCGCCGTCGCGCATTGCGCTGATTGGCGCAGCGCTCTGGTGTCTGGCCGCCGCGGTTCCAAATGCTCAGGGGCAGGCCTGCGTCGATGCGACGGGCGGAATACTGCAGCTTGACTATCCCGTCGTGCAGGTCAATCCCAGCCTCCAGCTCAATGGCATGCCTTTCGTGACCGGAGAGGCCCAATCGGTACAGATCTGGCTCGCCCAGGACGGTGTGCTGCAGGTTCTGCTGGGTGAGACCCACCTGGCGCCCCAGCCCGTCAACGTGATCGCGGGCACCTACGACCTCGTTTATCGCGACTTGACGCCGGATCCCGCACCCCTGCTTCCGGGAAATACCTGGGCGGTGTTCGAGTCAAATGTGGTCATCGACACGCCCGGCAAACTCATCGCCAACGTGGTCACCAGCACCCTGTCCGGCAGCCTGACGCTGAACGGTGGACCATTCCCCGCGAGCACTTACGAAGATGCGAATATCTACGCCGTTGGAACCGAGGGTCAGGGCGAGGTGTTCCTCTACAACACCAGCCAGCAACCATTCGCACAAATATTGATCGCCGGCGAGTACGACATCGTCTACCGTCGTGAAAGCGGCAACCTCATCGTCCCCGTCAACCAGAACGCGGTAGTGGCAACTCTCGACCTGCAAGGCCCCGTCACGCTGAATGTCGATATCACCAGCCATGAGACCTCGGGTCAATTCTTGTTCAACGGCAGCCCAGCCCCCGCCAGCGCGTATGTCAGGGGCTCGCTGGAACTGCGACATACTTCCACCCACGGATTGGATGACGTGGTCTACCTCGGTGATACCAATGACCAGTCGTATTCCCGGCACATCATCGCGGGGCGATACGGTGTTTTTTACCAGAGTATTACCGGGACCGATATCGCACCGGTGAACACCGATTCACCGGTGCCGGGCTACGGCAACGTACGGGTGAACGGCTCGCCGATAGATATCGACATACCGGTGACCGTGTACGTCGGTACCTTCACCTTCAATGGCGCGCCACCGCCTGCCTCGCAGTATGAAAACGGCTCGGTTGTGATGATCGACCGCGAGACCGGCGCCGAATCTCTGATCGGCGAGACGCACGACGGGACGTTCGAGCGCGCGGCAATCGACGGCGATTACGACCTCGCTTACCGGGTTGCCCTGGGTGACAACCTGGTGCCACTCAATGAGTACAAGATCTTCGCCCGCGAAGTGAACTTCCCGGCCGGTGGCCAGATCCAGGCGGTGCTGGACATCGACATTCCGGTCACCCAGGCCAGGGTGATCATGAAACTGGACGAACAGGCGTGGAGCCCGGGCGCCGGCGAGGCCACGATACGGCTCCTGGAAGAAAACGGAACACTGTCTTATATCCTCGGCTCGACCAACGATTCGCCCTGGCAGGCGGCCCTGGTGTCCGGCCGATACCGGGTGCTGTATTCAAGGGAAACCGGCACCGGAATCCCCATCAATGCACTGACCGAGTTGCCGCTGACCCTGAACATTGAAGGCGACGCCGCCGAGGTCGTGATCAACGTGCCCTACATCGACCTGACGCCCTCGGCCCTGATCAATGGCGCCCCATGGCCGGCCGGCAACTCGGCTTCCTTGTCACTCTTGACAGGCGGAGGCCTGGCGAACCTGGGCACCGGCGCCGGCGCCTGGCCGGCCCGACGGCTGTTGCAAGGTACCTACGACGTGCTCTACGGGTTCAGTGAGGGGGGCGACGCGGCCCGAAATGCAGCCCACCGGCAAGGGTGCGTTTATGCATCGCGGTGCCTGTTCTGCGATGGCTTCGAGTAGGTGATCCCTTGCACCGCAATTCGCGTTTGTATTCCCTGGCAACCGAGGAACTTCTCGATGATCGACCGCCCCGCGACTGTTCGACGGGGACCGCCGACGCCCGGGCTTCCTCAATCACGGAGCCGTTCGGGATTCGGGGTGGACCGACTGAACCGATCACCCCGCGGACAGCCGACGTTCGCGGCCGTTGACGCGACGGCGATACGGGGCAAGCGCGCTCAGCAGCAACCAGTCGGCGAACGACGCCTTCAACTTGCGGGGCCCCGTCAAGCGGATCTTGCCTGATCTAATCTCTTGCCTGAGATCGCGAAAGCCCCGCCAAGCCTCGACGAAAAGATGAAGATCGGATTCGACATAGAGGTCGCTCTCAAACCCCGGGTCTTTGAGGCACATATCGACCTTGCCATCGTTATTGACGAGCCAGAATCGCCGCAGTGCCGCCGGCGTGCCGGTGAACTCAAACTCGATCACGGTGCGCCCCGTGGGCATGGCATCCGTGTTCATTCGCAACGACATGCTCCAGGCAAGAAATGCCGGGTCAAGGTCGTCCAACTTCATGTCCCTGGCCCATTGCTGGCCCCAAACGGCGAGGCCGTCGATCAACTCGGTCAGCTCGCGAGCGGCCTCGGTCGGCTCGTAACGGTAGCGACTCTCGCCCCGCAACTTGCGCCGTGTGACCAGCCCCGCGTGCTCTAGCTCCGACAGGCGCGTCGACAGGAGGCTCGGCGATATCTTCGGCACGCCCTGGTGGATTTCGTTGAACGTCGTGCACCCATCGATGAGTCGGCTAACAACAAGAATCGTCCAGCGACGGCAAAGCAGTTCGGTTGCCAGCGCCAGCGGGCAGTATTGGCCGTAACTCGAGGATTTGGCGCCTTTTTTGCTCATAACAGATTTCCCTGGGAAATCACTACAAAAATTATAGTAGTCCAAGGTCGGAGCCGGCGGTAGGGTGGGTACAGGTCAACAGGAGCCGGACAGTGAACAGATTCATCGATCACGTTCTCGTTTGTCTCGCCAGCCTGTCGCTGGCCGCGGCGGGCACCCACGCATCGGCCAATGACGCGGCGCTCGCAACTGACTGGAATAAGACGGTCCTCAGCATCGCGGAGGCCGAGGACGGCTTTCTCACGCTGAAGGGATTGCGGACCGTCACGATGATGCACCTCGCGATGCATGACGCGCTGAGCGCGATTGACGGTCGCTATAAAGCCTATACGTTCAGCGGCCGTCCGACCGAGGCCGATCCGTTTGCTGCTGCGGCCCAAGCTGCCTTCGTCGTGGCTGTAGCACAGTATCCCGATCAACAGTCGCGCCTTGCGGCGCTGCGGGATCGCTGGTTGCGAGGAGCCGACGGCGTGTTGGCACGCCGAGGTACCGAGCTTGGTGACGCGGCCGCGGCAGCCATCCTGGCCGCGCGCAACGAAGACCGCTGGGACAACCAAGCAGAGTATCAATGGCATCCGATGGCACCCGGCGTTTACGCTGAGTTCCACGAACACAGTGGGACGCCGAAAGGATTCATTTTTGGTGCAGGCTGGGCCGACGCCAAGGGCTTCGCGCTCGAGAACTCCGATCAGTTCAGAGCCCCGCCACCGCCGGCAATCGACAGTGCCGAGTACACGCGGGCGTTTGATGAAGTCAAAGAGCTGGGTCGTTTTCAGAGCATGAGCCGCACGCCGGATCAAACGCATATCGCACTGTGGTGGAAGGACTTTGCGGAGAATTCACACAACCGGCTCGCGCGCGATTTGATCGCCAAAGAAGCCCTGCCGTTAGTTGAAGCAGTTCGCCTTCTTGCGTTGCTGAATATGGGCATCTATGACGGCTACATCAGTAGCTTCGACAACAAGTTCCACTACAACCATTGGCGTCCGTATACTGCAATCCGCTGGGCCGCCAACGACGGAAACCCGGATACCGTGCCCGAAGAAACCTGGACTAACACGCACCGGCATACTTACGCCTTCCCATCCTATCCATCGGCGCATGGCACGGCCTGTGCTGCGGCGATGACGGCATTTGCGGATGTCTTTGGTACGGAGTACGCCTTCACGATGAGCATACCAATGGTCGATGTCGCTGGTCCCTTCTCCGGCAAGATTGAGATGCATCCGCCGAGTCGCGACTTCGAGAGCTTTTCGCGAGCGGCTGAGCAGTGCGGTATGTCCAGGATCTATCTCGGCATTCACTTCCGTTACGACTCGGTCGAGGGCGTCAAGCTTGGCAGTGCAGTCGGCCAAAACGTCGTTGATCATCACCTGACCCCCCGCGGCAGCAAGGCTCGGTAATCACACGGCCTGTGCCGACCGTTGCGGGACGTCAGATCAGGGCGACTTCGATGCTTTGCTGCCCCTTTCCACCGAATGCCGCGACCGCCTGATCGGTGTGCGTTTCCCCGCCGGTCGCGCGACACACTGACCAACACTGACCACGTTTTTCCGTCAGGTCCGTGCCAATCGGTCCGCCCGTAGCCCCGCTTCAGGCGCCGCGGCGTTGTTGGTGAATCCTGAAGCTCCAGGGCTTGTTGTCGCGGTACGCAACGCAGTGCGTGGTGTACTGGCGAACCTCGACGTTGTCGGACTCCGCGAACACCGAGGTGTCGATCGTCAGTGCGTAGCCGAGCAGCGCCGGCTCGATCTTAACGACCTCGTGTCGTACTCGGCTCGCCTCGTCGTAGTTGGCCCGCTGCGCCACTTCGGCGATGCAGGATTGGATCGCCCGATCGAGCTCATTAGAACTCACCTCGGCCGTGGTGGCGGATGCGGTGCCGGCCAGCAACAACAGGCTCATCGCCGCCATCGTCGTGCTCAGTGCTTTTTTGCGATCAATCATGATGTGTACTCCTACGTCGGTTTCTAACAGGCGGCCGGTGGCCGCGCCCCTCAAAACAGAATGCGTGTTCTGTTCCGGTTAAAAAAATGTTCTTCCAAATTCAGAATGATCGTTCTGTCCATGGCAAAAAAATGGCTGTCAGGTCAACGAAGCCATGGCGTTGTCGACAAAACCCTCGAGCGTTGCCCGCGGGAAGCCGGTGCGCGCCAGCACCGCGAGGCCGAACATGGACCCGGTCAAGAACTCGCCGGCCGCGCGCAGGTCGAGGTCGGGCTTGATTTCGCCCCGCTCCCTGGCGGACTCGAGCCCGATCGAGAAGGCCTTGGACATACGGTTCATGAACTTCTGCAGCACACCCTGGATTTCCTGGTCGTGGGGTGCAAGCTCCATGGCCGTATAAACGAACAAGCACCCCGGACGCACGCTCCGCGTGCAGGAATTCTCGATGCGTTCATCGAATATCTTGCGGATATGCTCGAGCGACGCATCGGGCTCCAACAGGCGCAGGTACGACTGCCGCCCCATGCTGTCGGCGTATTTCTCCAGCGCCTGCTCGAACAGTTCGCGTTTGTTGCCGAAGGTGCCGTAGATCCCGTAGCGGCTCACTCCGGTCGCGCGAACGATGTCGTCCATCGAGGTTTCCGAGTACCCCTTGGAGGAAAACAGCTCGACCACCCTCGAAAGGGTCGTCGACGGGTCGAATTCTCGTGTCCTAACCATCGTTACAGAATATTCATTCTGGTATAGCATGTCAAGCGTCGTGGAATGGGCCGCGCGGGCTAACCCGCCGGTGGCTGCTGACCGGAGATCGTGCTCAGTGCGGCTTGATACTCGCGAAGCGTCGCTTCGCTGTCGTCGGCCCAGTGCTCTCCGGCCTTGTCCTTCGCCTGGGCCATCAGCTCGACCGCCTTTTGCGGATTTTCCCGCATGAAGGCGAAGCGGGCCTGCACTTTGAGCGACTGGACGTCGGGCTCGTGGTCGGTCAGCGCCCCGATCAGCGGCTCGGCGGCTTCGACGTCGCCGAGGTCCAGGTGGGCGTCGGCCAGCTTGCGGAGGATGGTCGATTCCTTGGCCGACCAACTCGTCTGGCGCACGCGGTCCAGCGTTTGTCGGTAGTGGACCGCGGCCGCGCCGAGCTCGCCGCGGGCCAGCGCGACGTCGCCGATCAGCTCCATCGCCTGCACCTCGGGCTGCATGATCTCGGCCGGGCGCGCCTCTTCCAGCACTTCGGTCGCGGTTTGCTCGGCCTCGTCGAAGCGCCCCGCGTCCAGGTCCAGGCGGGCCAGCTTGATGTCCGATTGCAGCACCCGCATCCGGTCCTGGATCTCGACGAAAATCGCCCTCCCCTCACGGTAGTGGCGTTCCGCTTGTTCGACATTGTCCAGCCGCAGTTCGGCATCGGCGAGCTGGGCGTGGGCCGTGGCCTCAAACAGCCGGTCCCGGGTTTCGCGCGAAATTTCCAGCGCCGCCAGCGCCGACTCGCGGGCCTTGTCGTATTCGCCGCGTGACGTGTGCAGGATCGCCAGCATGTTGTAGATCCTGCCAACGCCGACCCGGTCGCCGATTTCTTCGCGAATCGCCAGCGACTGACGGTGAAACATCTCGGCCTCGTCCAGGCGGCCCTGCAGCCGGCGCAGGAAGCCGGTGTTGTTGATCATCATCGCCTCGTGGCGGCGGTCGCCTATGTCTCGAAAAACGGCCAGCGCCCGGGTCAGATAATTGTCCGCCTGGACCAGCTCACCGCGAGACATGGCCAGGTTGGCCATCGTGGAATAAAGCTCGCCGGGCGGGACCTCGCGGCCGGCGTCCTTGAACGCCAGCAGCGCGCGGTCGAGCAGGTCCTGCGCCTGCTCGTAGTCGCTCAAGTCCTTGGCCAGAATCGCCAGATTGGTCAGGATTCGCGCCCGCAGGTCGTGATCGCCGATCGCGCTGCTGGTCTCCAGCGCCTCGGTCAGGATCGGCCGCGCCTGATCCGGCCGGCCGGTTCGGATATAGAGCACGCCGAGTACCATCAGCGTCTCCCCGAGACCCCGACTCCGCACTTCCGCCCGCCGGTCACGCACCAGCTCGGTCAGCACCGCCTCGGCCGCCTCCGATTCACCGAGGATGCGCAGGCAGGAGCCGTATTCGTGGCGCGGCTCCTCGAGGTATGGCTGTTGATCGATGATGACCCGGAACAGCGGGTTCGCTTCCGCGCAGCGGCCCTCCCGGCTGAGCCCCATGCCGCGGGCGAAGGCCTCGTTGATGAAGGGGTCATCCGAGATCGCCGGCGCCTCGCGCCCCAGCCGTCCCCGGCCCCGCAGGTGCCCGTAAACGCTCTGAACTACCCCCTGGACCAGCTCGGTCGCCTCCCGTCCGACCATGGTGCCGCGGTGCTCGCGATCATCGGGCGCCAGCAGGGTGTAGCTCATTCGCATCGTGGCCCCGCTGGCGTCCAGTCTCATCGACAGCAGGTGGGTCGCGCCGTAGACGCGCCGCAGCTTGTCCACCAACGCGGCTGCGTCCGCTGCATCCGCCGAATCGCCGGACCATCCGAGGTTTTCGGCCAGCTCGATGACGCTGGCATCGGCCACCAGATCGAGCTGGCCGTCGGTTCGAAACAGCGATCCGGCAAAGCTCATCAGCCCCAGACGCGCCCAGTCCAGTTCGACATCGCCGGTCGCGTTGACCAGCGGCAGCACCGCGATCCGGTGACCGCCGGCCACCATCGAAGCCGGCAGCAGCAGCAACCACAACCCGGCCAGCGCGATCACCAGCGCGACCGCGCCGACAAGGTATTTTCGCCGCTTACCGCGGCCAGCCGTCGGCGCGACCGGCGCGACCGAGCCTGCCTCAGGGCCGGTGGGCGCAGGCGGCTCGTCGGACAGCCCCTCCAGCGCGGCGACGAAACGGTAACCGTGACCGTGCAGCGTCTTGATCACGGACTGTGTGCTGGCATCGTCGCCGACCGCCTTGCGGGCCTTCATCACGGCCCGCGTCAGCGCGGTTTCGGTAATCACCCTGCCCGGCCAGACCGCGTCCTGGAGCTCGTCCTTGTCGACCGCCCGGGCGCGGTGCTCGAGCAGATAGACCAGCAGCGCAAACACCCTTGGCTGTACCTCGACCGGCGCACCGGCGCGACGGATTTCACGCGTCGCCACGTCGATGACGCAGTCGCCGAATCGGTACTGGGTCTCGCTCGGGTTCACGTCCGCTATTGGGATCGGGTCATCAAATGGTCAGGCAATCGTCAGCCGCCGATCAGGACTCGTGACGGCGCCGCCGGCAAAGTATCGCTCACCGCGACGGGCCGTCTGAAAACAGCACCTTACCGAGGCTCCGGCCCGTCGGCAACAGGCAGTCAAACAACTGGAGGAAGGACAAATGAAGCGTGCTTTGATATTCATCTACGGGGCCGTTAGTTACGGCATCTTTTTCGCGACGTTCCTATACGCGATGGGATTCGTGGGCAACTTTCTGGTGCCCAAGGCGATCGATTCGGTGCCGCAGGTGCCGCTGGCCAGGGCTCTGCTGATCAACCTGGGCCTACTCGCCATTTTTGCGATCCAGCACAGCCTGATGGCGCGACCGTTTTTCAAGCGCTGGCTGACCCGGTTCATCCCAGAGAGCGCCGAGCGCAGCACCTACGTGCTGGCATCCAGCCTCGCGCTGATCGCGCTGTTTTACTTGTGGGAGCCGATGGGCGGCGTGATCTGGTCGATCGAGAACCCGGTGGTGAGCGGCATGCTGCAGGGCGGTTTCGTATTCGGCTGGGGACTGGTGCTGGTCAGCACTTTCCTGATCGACCATTTCGATCTGTTCGGCCTGCGCCAGGTGTGGCTGCAACTGCGTGCCCGCCCCTACACCCAGGTCAGCTTCCGTCTCCCGTGGTTGTATCGCGTGGTCCGTCATCCGCTTTATCTGGGCTGGCTGTTCGCGTTCTGGGCGACTCCGGTGATGACCGTGGCTCACCTCGTGTTCGCGCTCGCCACCACCGGCTACATCCTGATCGCGATCCAGCTCGAGGAGCGCGACCTGATCGACGCCCACCCCGAGTATCGGGGCTACCGGCAAAAGGTGCCGATGATCATCCCGTCGCTGCGCGGCGCGAAGGCGCGCCCGGCGCTGGCCGACAACCCCGCGGGGATCGCGTAAGCAAGACCCGGGCAAGCCGGCCGCGGTCGCCCGCGGCCGGCCTTTAGATCAGGAGAAATCATCGTGAACATACCACTTGCCATCCGCACACCGAGAACTCCCATCTGGCTCAAGCGTATCGGCCTCGCGGGGTTCGCGTTCTTCTTCGTCAAAGGACTCGCGTGGCTCATCGTGCCGTGGCTGCTGCACGCCATGCTGTGATAAGTCATCTCGTCGGCGAACTGCGTTCTCGGGTTTTGAGAACCGATCGTGGTATCCGGTTCTCTGGGCAACAAGGAAGTTTTGCGATGAATTCCACCGAAGCTCGGCCTAAAGAACCGGTCCCGCTCGTCATCGACGACCGCGAACGCTGTGAAGAGCTACTCGCCCTGCTCGGCGACAGCGGCACCTTCGATATTGAAATACGCAGGCTGGCGGCCGGCGACTACCTGCTGAACAACAGGATCCTGATCGAGCGCAAGACCGTCCCCGATTTGATCAAGTCGATCAAATCGGGGCTGCTGTTCGACCAGGCCCTGCGGCTGGCCGCGAACGAGCGCCTGACGCCGATCTTGCTCCTGGAAGGCAGTCGGCGTCAGGGCTCGCGGATGCGGTGGGCATCGATCCAGGGCGCGCTGGTGACCTTGTCGATATTCATCGGGGTGCCGGTCTTGTGGACCCGCAATCCCGAGGACACGGCCGCCGCGCTTTGCTCCGCGGGCCGTCAGGCGCGCGCGGTCACCAACGGCGCGCTGAAGCGTCACGGCTGGCGGCCCAAGGGCAAGCGGGCGCTGCAGAACTTCATCCTGCAGGGACTGCCCGGCGTCGGTCCCGATCGCGCTTGCCGGCTGATCGACCGCTTCGGCAGCGTGCGGGCCGCGCTCTCGGCGCAGCCCAAGGACCTCCGGGAGGTTCACGGGATCGGGGTCAAGACCGCGGACAAGATCGACTGGGCCGTGAACGAGCCGTCGCCTGCAAGAAGTTGCGTCGCCCAGCTCGAAGTGTTGGAGCCGGAAATTGTCTGGAGAGCGCTGAACGACTACAGGAAATCAAACATCGACCTGCCGGATCACCTGCTGGCGCGGGTCAACGAAGCTCATCGGCGTGCGCC
>JBFGYD010000010.1:0-13710 GCA_041587615.1 Lysobacterales bacterium | reverse complement strand
CGTCTCATTGTGGGTGCCGGTGAAAGTGCCCGTGACGCTCGCGCCCTGCACCGTAGCGCCCGTTTCGTCAACGATGACCACGGTCGCGGTCGCCTTCTTTTTCGGGCCGCCGCCGGTCGAGCCGGGAACGATGGAATCGACATGGGTCTCTCCCTCGCCACCGCCGCCGATGGCGGAACCGCCCAGCACGGTGAAGCCGTTGTCATAGATTCGCACGTAGTCGACGACCAGCTCGGCCGGCATCGGCGCGGTGATGTCGTTGGCGCGGAACAGGCCGGGAAAACTGCCGCCCACCGCCAAGTTCAGGATCAGAAAATGCGGCTGGTGGAATTCCGAGCAGTCGGTGCAGGATTCGGGGGTAATGTCGATCGACCAAATCCAGTTGTTGTCGATGTAGGTGGAAATGAGGTCGGGCGTCCACTCCATGCGATAGGTATGGAAGCTGCCGTTGAGGTCCGACGGACTGTCATAGCTCAACCCGTAGGCCGCATTCCCGTTGTTGTGCTCCCAGTGTGCGGTCGAGTAGACACGCCGGTTCACGACGCCCTCGGTGATGGCTGCCTCGGAGCCCATTTCCATGACGTCGAGTTCGCCGCAGTCAGGCCAGCCGACCTGGCTGAAATCGTTGCCGAGCGTCCAGAACGCGGGCCATAGACCGTCGGCCAGATCGGGGACTCGTATGCGCGCCTCGATCGTGCCGTATTGCACGGTCAGCTTGTCCTCGGTCTTGATCCGGGCTGAGGTGAACTTCCGCCGGTTTCCGCGGAGGATCTGTTCCTGCACGCTGATGACCAGATTGCCGCCTTCGACCCTGACGTTGGAGGAATCGCTGGTGTATTCCTGCAGTTCGCTGTTGCCCCAGCCGCCGGCGCCGAGGTCATAGGACCAGATCACGCTGTCCGGAGCCGACCCGGCGTCGAATTCATCGCTCCACAACACTTGCGCCGTCGCTGCCAACGGCAGTGCGGTGGCTATGAACGCGAGCAAAACTAGCGAGCCCAGATTCTTCATGTCGTTCCTCCCCGATCAAATCCTGGTGGTCTTCCTGACAGCGCTGTCATTTTCGGTCAAAAAAACCAACGTGTCAACTGTCCACGGCGAAGACCCAGCGGCCTTAGCGCTTGACGCCAGCCCTCTTCTTATGGCGGCCTTTATTGAAGGATCCCGGCGACGACCACGTGTTAGAGGTAGCGGTGGCTGCGGGGGTTGACTACTTGGTGACATACAACCTCACAGATTTTTCGGGGGCGGAGACGGTCGGAATTCGGCTGATAACGCCTCAGAAGCTGTTGAGAAAACTGGAACGATAGAACGATGAGTACCTTAAGCCTGAGATTGCCAGATTCGCTGCACCGCAAGCTCAAAGAGTTGGCCGCCCGCGAAGGGATTTCGATCAATCAGTTTTTGACCACGGCGGCGGCAGAGAAGATTTCCGCGCTCGCCACGGAGGAATACCTTCAGGACCGGGCGCGACGGGGTCGGAGAAGCAGGTTCAAGAGAGTGCTCAAAAAAGTGCCGCACGGACCTCCTGTCGCGGGCGCTGAGAAGACCAAATCATGATCGACCGATCACCCGCCATGTCAACCTCATTTGCAGCCTGCTGAAAATACTAGTAATCGGCGCAGCCGATTACGGGTAGTGCTCCAGCTTGGCCTGCATCACGTTGTACTGGCCCGAGCGGAACATGCCGTACCAGTTGGCCAGGAAGAACTCCCACTTGCGGATGAACACGTCGTCGTAGCCGATCGCCCGGACGTCATCCAGGTTGTTGTGGAAGTTGGTCCAGCAGTGGGTCATCGTGCGCGCGTAGTCCTGGCCGAAGGCAAGGTGCTCGTCGCATTTCAGACCGGCCTCCTCGGCCGCCTCGATGAAGGTGCCGATCGACGGGAATTCGCCGCCGGGGAAGATGTACTTGCTGATGAAGTTCAGCTTCTTGCCGTTTCTCGGGTCGAACTTGTTGCACAGCATGGTCTGGACCATCGCCACGGCGCCGGGCTTCAGGTACTGCTTGACCTTGCGGAAATGCTCGACCCAGAACTGCGAGCCGACGTGTTCGAAAAAGCCGGTCGAGACCACCGCGTCGTACTGGCCGGGCATGTTGCGGTAATCGTCAAGGAGCAGCTCCACCCGGCCGTCGGCGATGGCCTGTTCGTTGACCTTTTTCGCGTGCTCGTACTGCTGTTCGGAGATCGTGCAGCCGGTGACCTTGTAGCCCCGCTCGGCGGCCAGTTGCAGGAAGTAGCCCCAGCCGCAGCCCATCTCGAGGACGTGCTTGGGCGGCGGGCCGATGCGCTCCAGGATGCGGTTGTATTTGTTCACCTGCGCATCGTCGTAGGACAGGTCCTTGCCGTCCCACCAGCCGCTGGAGTAGGTCATGCGCTTGTCGAGGTAGCTGGCAAACAGCTCCGGCGGGTGGTCGTAGCTGGCGGAGATGTTCTTGCGACTGCCCTCGAGCGTGTTTTTGCTGGTCAGCCGGGCGGCGCGGGAGATCACCCAGTTGAGCGGGTTGAATTTGGCCAGGCCCTGGTACTCGTTTTTGTTGCGGTGGCAGAAAGTCATGAAATCCATGAGATCCGGACTTTCCCACTGGTCTTCCATGTAGCTCTCGCCCAGGCCGATGTCGCCGCGGGTCAGGATCGCCTTGAGCGCGGCCCAGTCCTTCAGTACCCAGGTGGCCCGCTCGCCATCGTCGCTTCCCTGAAACTCTAGCGTCTCGCCTTCCGGGGTGACGAGGGTCAGCTGGCCGAACTTGGTCTTTGACAGTACGTCCTTGAGGAGCTTTGTTTTGTCCACTTAATCGCCTTTGTTGTTAGTTGGTGCTCAGGGCACGGTGTGCCAGTGCTGATGTTCTTCGGACCAGACGCGGTTGGCCCGGTCGGGCCGATACTCGCGGATCGTAATCGCGATGGCAACCAGCGCGCCAATCACCAGCAGCACGAACCCCGAATAGAGCAGTTTCTGCCGCCGGGACAGGGCGTTCTTCTTGTTCAGGCAGCAGTGCTTGTATTTCTTGCCGCTGCCGCACGGGCAGGGCGCGTTGCGGCCGACCTTCATGGGGCCTCCCTGACGCAAACCTGGCTATTGTGCTTCATCTTGGCGGGCAGCGGAACCGGTCTCAGAGCAGATCCCTCAGGCGGTAGTAAAGCATCCCCAAGGCCAGCAACTGGTTGCCGACCCATCGGCCCAGCGGAACGCGTACGTGACGGATGCGGGCAAACACGTCGAAGCGCTCCAGCGTGCCGGCGATCGCGTCCCCAAGGATCTCGCCGGCCAGGTGGGTCACGTTGACCCCGTGACCGGAATAGCCCTGGGCGTAATAGACGTTGTCGCCGATGCGCCCGAGCAGCGGGATCCGGTTGATGACGATGCCGATCTTTCCACCCCACTCGTAGTCGATGCCGACCCCGTTTAGCTGCGGATAAATCTTGAGCATGCGCGGTGCGATCGCGTCCCGAATGCTGCGCGGCTCGCGCCCGGAATAGTTGCAGCGCCCGCCGAACAGCAGCCGCTTGTCGGCTGAAAGGCGGTAATAGTCGACGATATTGTTCGGATCGCAGATCGCCAGGTCGAGCGGGTTGATCGCCTCGGCCAACTCCGGGGCAAGCGGCTCGGTCGCGATGATGTAGCTACCGGCCGGGAAGACCAGCCCCGATAAGTGCTTGCGCTCCAGCGCGTGGTAAGCGTTGCCGGCGATAACCAGCGCATCGGCCTCGACTTCGCCACCGGCGGTGATCGCGCGCGGACGCTGCCCGTGGGCGATCCGAGTCACCGGCGAGCGCTCGTAAATGGCGACGCCTAGCCCGGCCGCGGCGCGAGCCTCGCCGAGACACAGATTCAGCGGGTGAAGGTGGCCGTTGCGCATGTTGATCAGGCCGCCGACGTAGGCGCGGGTGCCGACGACGTTCTCGATCTCGTCGGCGCCAACCAGCCGGTATTCGTGCGGAAACGCGCGCGCCTCGAGTTCCTCGAAGTCCGCCTCGAGCGCGCGCCAGTGGCGCGGCTTGATCGCGGTATCGATGTAGCCCGGCTTCAGATCGCAGTCGATCGAATACTCGGCCACGCGCCGATGGATGATGTCGTGCCCGCGCCAGCGCATCTCCCACAGGCGGTCAGCCATGTCGCTCCCATGGCGCGCGGCGATCTTGCTCTCACCGGCGATCCCGCCGATGAGCTGGCCGCCGTTGCGCCCGGACGCGCCCCAGCCGACCCGCTTGGCTTCCACCATGGCGACCTGGTAGCCTCGTTCGGCCAGCGTGAGCGCGGTGGACACACCGGTAAATCCGGCGCCAATGACGCAGACGTCGGCCCGAACCTGCCCCCTCAGCGCCGGGTAGATGGTGTCGTCGTTGGCGGTCGCCGCATAATACGACGCGCAATGTTCGGCCGGGCCAGCACGATGAGCGTTATCGTTCACGGGCCGGTCGTTTGCTCGTCGGCGGCGGACCAGAATACGACCCAGGCGGAGAAGTCCCGGCTGAATTCGACGAAGCGATGGGGCACGCCGGCGGCCACGTACAGCGCGTCGCCCGGCGCAAACGCGGTGCGCTCGCCGCCGTGCTCGAACCAGCCGCTGCCGGCGACGACGAAGTAAAACTCGTCACGATCGTGCGGCTGCTGCGGGTCCTCGCCGAGCGGTTGGTATAGGCCCAGCGTCGTTCCTCCCGTGGCGAAGGGCTCGACGTAGCGCTCACCGTCCAGCGCCGGCAGGCGCGCCGCGACGGCGGCATGGTTCCAGAATTTCGATTTGACCATGGCGGACATTTTACCGCGCTATCGCGACATACGCCGATCGAAGGCAGGCTCTTTTCTTTTCTACGACAAAAGCTGTAGGATAAATGGCCGCTAAACCGGGGGTCAGTCGATGAAAGCCACGCGGGTCTTAGTCGTAACGCTTGGGGTGTTGATCAGCGCCGGCGGTGCGGCGGCCGGCGAACCGGACAAGGCAGGCCTGTCGCCGCAGCAGGCGGAGACCGACACCACCGCGGTCGCAATCCAAATGGCCCCATCGACCGCGCTGGCCGAGGTTCCGGCGGCGACGCCCGAGGAACCGGTGGAGTTGGCCGTGTGCGAACCCGAGATCGTGGATTCCCGGCCCGCGCTGAATCCCTCTTGCCTGAATCTGATCGTCGATATCAATAAACGCGGCAACCGGATCGACGCCTCGACCCGGGAGAAAAAGGAAATGCGCTCGCTGTGTGATTCGATGTGGCTGCCGCGCTGCCGGCACAAGTACTGAGGTTATTGCTGATTGCTGATTCGGATCCGGCGCGCCAGCGCGGTGGCGACCGATCGATAGAAGCGGGCGGCGAACCCATCGTCAGCCTCCAGCAGCTCCCGCAACACCTCGTGCGGCACTTCCAGCAGTTCGCACGGCTTTGCCGCCGACGCCGTGGCGCTGGTTTGCAGCTCGTCAAGAAAAGAGATTTCGCCGAAAAAATCGCCCTCTCCGAGGAACGCCAGCACGTCGGTGCCGTAGACCCGTGAGAAGTCGATCTGGACAACGCCTTTTTCGATCAGGCAAAACTTGTTCGGCTTCTCTTCCTGATGGAGGATGACCTGACGCGCGTCGTAACGCTCGATGTTGCCGCGGGACTTCAGCAGTTCGATGTCGCTGTCGAGCAAAAACGCAATGGGCGCGGCCATGGCTCATCCCTCCAGGTTGGCTAGTGGCCGCAGTTTACCGCAATCGCGGGGCGGATACCGCGTCAACGGCTGCGCTCGACGGTGAACCGGGCCAGGTAGCTCAGCAGCTCCACCGAGCCATCGAGCGGAGCGAGCGCCGCCAGCGCCTCGCGCATGAGTTCACCGGCAAGCTGGCGTGAGCGCGCCAGCCCAAGGCACGCCGGGAAAGTCGCCTTACCGCGCGCAGAGTCGGATCCTTGCGGCTTGCCGATTTCGTCCGTCTCGCCCTCCACGTCCAGTACGTCATCGTGGATTTGAAAGGCCAGTCCGACGCGGTCGCCGTAGCGGCTCAAGGCGTCGACCTGTGGCGCGGAGGCGCCGCAGAACAGCGCCGGCAGCAGTATCGCGCAGTGAATCAGCGCTCCGGTCTTTAGTCGGTGCATGCGTTCCAGCTCAGACTGGCTCAGCCGGCCCCCGGCGGCGCGGAGGTCGAGGGCCTGCCCACCGGCCATGCCCTGTGAACCGCAGGCGCCGGCCAGCGCCCGGACCAGGCGTGCGGTGGCCCCGGGGCCGCCGGTCGGAGCGACGCTGACCAGCGCGTCGAACGCCAGCGCCTGCAGCGCGTCACCGGCGAGGATCGCGCTCGCATCGTCGAACGCCTTATGGCAGGTGGGTCGGCCTCGCCGCAGATCGTCATCGTCCATCGCCGGCAGGTCGTCGTGAATCAACGAGTAAGCGTGGATCAACTCGACCGCGCAGGCCAGATGAACGACCTCCGCGACGTCCAGCCGCAGAGACTCTCCGGCCGCGATCGTGAACAGGGGGCGCATCCGCTTGCCGCCGCCGAGCACCGCGTATCGCATGGCGCGGTGCAGACGGCGCGGAAATTTGGCCTCGCTGGGCAGCACCTGGTCCAGGGCGCGATCTACCAGCGCCACATGGGCCTCGATTCGAGCGTCAGTCTGATTCGGGCTCGTCGGATTCGCTTGCATTCTGGTCCTGCTCCAGCAGGCGGTCGACCTTGAGCTGGGCGCTGGCCAGCGCCTCCTGACACACGCGGGTCAGGTTCACACCCCGCTCAAACAGCTCGAGCGATTGCTCCAGCGTCAACTCCCCGCCTTCCATCTTTTCGACCAGCGTTTCCAGCTCGCGCAGCGAGGCCTCGAAATCGGGTACGGCGGCGGGCTTTTCGGTCATGATCGGGACAAGAGGTTTCGAGCCATCGGGGACGCGCTAAGCTAACCCAGCGCGGCCGGTGGATCAAGCTGGCCCGCGGGTGGGAGTCACGCGATTTGCCGGACAGGACGCCAGGGCGCGCGCCGCCAGCGGTAGCGCGCTCCGAGGCGGCGCTGAATCGCTTCGAACTCATCGGTCCAACACAGATCGCCGAGTCCGAGCAGCCTCTGGCCCGAGAAAATAAGGGGACAGCGCGGCCGCTCCCACGGCGGCAGGCCGGCCTCCTGAAACAGCAGCCTCAGCGGACGGCGATGACGCCGACCGGCCGGCTTCAGGCACTTGTCGTTAGTGCTGAAGCGCACGGTCAGCTCCGGCGGCTCCGCGCTCAGCGCCGCGCCGTCCTCGACCAACCACTCCAGCGTACCCGCGCCGGCCGGCAGCTCGACCCTCGGCGAGCTCCATTTGACCTCCGTTGCCGGATCGAGCGGCGGTACTGGTCGGCGCGCATATAGCAGCTCGCGATAACGGCGCAACTCGACGCCGCCGAAACGGGCTCGCGGCTGGGCGTCCGCTCGCGCGCAGCCGAGCTGGCGTACCAGTTCCGCCAGGCGCGCGCGGGGCGGGGCGACGATGCCGAGTTCGCGCAGCCAAAGTCGGAGCAGGGCGCGCTGCCGGGCCGCCGAAAATCGCCGCAGGCGATCCAGCGCGATCGCGGCCGGATCGGGAGTGCGCAGCGGCTCAAGCTCGCGGGTCAGCGACTCATCCAGCAGCTCGGCCGCCTCGCGGCTCAGCGTTGCGGCCCGCGCGATCGTGGTCGTGGCTCCGGGCCAGCGCTCCTTCAGCAGCGGCAACGCCCGGTGGCGAATGAAATTGCGCCGCCGGCGCGTGTCCTGATTGCTCGGATCCTCGATCCAGGCTAGCCCCGCTTGCTCGACCACCGGCTCGAGATCGGCGCGCGCGATCGCCAGCAGCGGACGCGCGACGGCGCCGAGGCCGAGCGGCCGCCGGGCGGGCACCGCGGCGAGACCTTCGAGCCCCGCGCCACGCAGCAGGTTCAACAGCAGTGTCTCCGCCACGTCGTCGCGGTGATGCGCGGTCAGCAGTAGATCCGACGCCTGCATGACCCGCACAAAACAGGTATAGCGCAAGTCCCGCAGCGCCGCTTCGCTCGAGTCCGTGGGTTCGCTACCGGGCTGCGGCCGTTCGACCTGGAGCGGGACTTCCAGGCGGCGGCACACCGATCGGCAGTGACCTTCCCAGGCGCCCGCCTCAGGATGAGCCGCGTGGTTGACGTGCAGCGCGCCCAGCGGCAGCCCACGGGCCGTCGCGTAACGGCGGGCCAGCAGCAGCAGCGCGGTGGAGTCCAGCCCGCCGCTGAACGCGACCAGCAGCCGACCGGGATCGAGCCCCCGCAGCGCGTCGTCGAAGACCTGTGCCACGCTGGCGACCGGATCCATGATCAAGCGGCCCTATTCGCGGCTGGCGGGAGCCTGGGTGGCAGAAGATCGTGAAAGCGAAAATTCGATGTCGCCATGGATCTCGTCGATCGTCGGAGGAGAATAGCCCAGCTATTTAACGAGGAGGATCGGAGAGATCCGTGGATGAGGGCGGATTTGCAGCCACGAGGTTCTGCCACCCAAACAGGGCACTACAGTCGCTACTCCTTGTGGGATCCGTACCCCATCAGGCGCTGATAGCGGGCCGCGAGCAGCTCGTCGAGATCGTTCGCGCACAGGCGTTCGAGTTCCGCGCTCAGCACCTGCCGAAGCGAGGCGGCGGTCGCCGCAATGTCGCGATGCGCGCCGCCCAGCGGCTCTTCCACCACCAGGTCGATCAAGCCCAAGCGTTTCAGCGTCCGCGAAGTGATCCCGAGCGCGGAGGCGGCGTCTTTGGCAAACCCCGGGTTCTTCCACAGAATCGACGCGCAGCCCTCGGGCGAGATAACCGAATAGGTGCTGTATTCGAGCATCACGGTCAAATCGCCGACGCCGATCGCCAAGGCGCCGCCGGAGCCGCCTTCGCCGACAATGGTGCAGATGATCGGGATCCGGAGGCGCGACATCTCGAACAGATTGCGCGCGATGGCCTCGCTCTGCCCGCGCTCTTCGGCGCCGACCCCCGGGTAGGCGCCGGGGGTGTCGATAAAGGTCAGCACCGGCACCGAGAAGCGCTCGGCCAGGCGCATCAGGCGCAGCGCCTTCCGGTAGCCCTCGGGCCGCGGCATGCCGAAGTTGCGGTGCACCTTCTGCTTGGTGTCGCGGCCTTTTTGATGACCGATCACCATCACCGGGCGACCCTCCAGACGCGCCAGGCCGCCGACGATCGCGTGGTCGTCGGCAAACGCGCGATCGCCGTGCAGTTCGTGAAAGTCGGTCATCATCAGCTCGACGTAATCGAGCGTGTAGGGACGGTTCGGATGGCGCGCGAGCTGCGAGATCTGCCACGAACTCAAGTCCGAGAAGATGGCCTTGGTGCGCCCCTTCAGCTTTTCCTCGAGCCGATTGATCTCCTCCTCGATGTTCAGCGCGTTGTCCGAGCCAACGTAGCGCAGCTCTTTGATCTTGGCCTCGAGTTCGGCGATCGGCTGCTCGAAATCGAGGAAGTTGGGATTGGGCTGGCTCATGGCGTCCAAGTATAGCCCGAACGCGGGCGCGTCACGATCCGGCTTCCGCGGCGTCTGCCTGATTGGCGTAGACCAGCCGCACGGCCTCGACCCCGGGCACCTGCGCCAGCGCCTCGGTCAGCTCCCGCGCCGGGCGGATCCGCCAGTCCTCGCCGAGGCGAACCCGGGCCCGCGCGACCGGGTGGCGGAGCTGGATCACGACCGGCGCGTCGCCAGGCTGATGCGCGGCCAGCAGCTCCTTCAGCCTGGCCAGATCTACGCTGCCGCTGTCGAGCACGACGCGGAGCGCCTGCGCATAGCGGGCGAACGCCTCATCGAGACTGAACAGACGCTGGGTCCTGAGCTGCAGGCCGCCGCTGAAATCGTTGGACACCAGGTTGCCCTCGGCCACGACGATCTGGTCTTTGTTCAGATAGCCAAGATTGTCCGCCAAGGCCTCGCGAAACAGGGCGATCTCGATCCGACCGGTCTGATCGTCGAGCAGCACATAGGCGCTGCGCTCTCCGCGCCGCCGCACGGCGATGATCAGTCCGGCCAGCACCGCCGGCTGGCCGCGCCGATCGTTGCCGTCGGCCTGCCGAAAACGATCCTCGACATCGCCCAGCCGGCAGCTCACGATCGCGGACAGATCGTCCAGGTGTGGGTCGATCGGGTGACCCGACAGGTACAGCCCGAGACTCTCCCGCTCGCCGCGCAGCAGCCGCTCCTGGCTCCACTCGGCAATCCGTTCGACCCGCGCGGCCTTGGGCGGTGCGGGGGTTCCAAACAGGTCCACCTGGCCGGCGGCGCGATCGCGGGATTCCTGCTCCGCGGCCCTCAACACGTCCGGCAGACCGTGCATCAGCGAGGCACGATTGTCGCCGAAGGAGTCCATCGCACCGGATACGATCAGGGCCTCGACCACGCGCCGGTTGACCCGATGCAGGTCCACCCGGCGGCAGAAGTCGAGCAGATCCGAAAAGGCGCCGTCGCGCTCCCGTGCGGCCACCAGCGTTTCGACCGCGCCGCGCCCGACCCCCTTGATCGCGCCGAGCCCGTAAATCACCGTCGCGGGAGGCTCGGCGATGAACGGATGACCGGAGCGGTTAACGTCGGGGCTTACGATCACCAGCCCGAGCTGCTTGGCGTCATCGATCAGGGTCACGACCTTGTCGGTGTTGTCCATGTCGGCCGACAACACGGCGGCCATGAATTCGGCCGGATAATGGGCCTTCAGATAGGCGGTCTGATACGCCAGCAGGGCGTAGGCGGCCGAGTGAGACTTGTTGAAACCATAGCCGGCGAACTTCTCCATCAGGTCGAAGATCGATTCTGCCAGCGCCGCGCCGATGCCGCGCTCGACCGCCCCGGAGACGAAGATCGCTCGTTGCTTAGCCATTTCCTCGGGCTTTTTCTTGCCCATCGCGCGGCGCAGGATGTCGGCCCCGCCGAGGGTGTAGCCGGCCAGCACCTGGGCAATCTGCATGACCTGCTCCTGGTACAGGATCACGCCGTAGGTGGGCTTGAGGATGGGCTCCAGTTTCGGATGGGGATACCGGACCGCCGAGCGCCCGTGCTTGCAGTTGACATAGGTGTCGACCATGCCTGAGTCGAGCGGGCCCGGGCGGAACAGCGCGACCAGGGCCACGATGTCGTCAAAGTGCTCGGGTTGCAGCCGGCGCACCAGGTCCTTGATGCCGCGCGATTCGAGCTGGAACACCGCGGTCGTGTCGCAGCGCTTCAGCAGCTCGAACGTCTTGGCGTCGTCCATCGGTAGCGTGTTGGGGTCCAGCGGCTGTTCGCCGGCAACGGCCCGCCGGTGATTGATGGCCGCCACCGCCCAGTCGATGATGGTCAGCGTGCGCAGGCCGAGAAAATCGAATTTGACCAGCCCGATCGCCTCGACGTCGTCCTTGTCGAACTGGGTCACCACGCTGTCGCCGCTGGGCTCGCAGTAAAGCGGGGTGAATTCGGCCAACGCGCGCGGCGCAATCACGACGCCGCCGGCGTGCTTGCCGGCATTGCGGGCCAGGCCCTCCAGCGCGCGGGCCAGCTTCAGCAGTTCGCCGACCTCCTCTTCGTTCTCGGCCCGCTCGCGCAGCTCCTTTTCCTCGGCCAGCGCGCCGTCGAGCGTGATCCCCAGGCTCAGCGGGATCAGCTTGGCGACCGAGTCGACGAACCCGTACGGATGTCCCAGCACGCGACCGGTGTCGCGCACCACCGCCCGCGCGGCCATGGACCCGAAGGTGATGATTTGACAGACCCGATCGCGACCGTACTTGGCGGCTACGTAGTCGATGACCTCGTCGCGCCGGTCCATACAGAAATCGACGTCGAAATCGGGCAGGGAAACGCGTTCGGGATTGAGAAAACGCTCGAACAGCAGATCGTAACGCAAGGGATCCAGATCGGTGATGCCCAGTGCGTAGGCCACCAGTGAGCCGGCGCCCGAGCCCCGGCCCGGGCCCACCGGGATGCGCTTGTCCTTGGCCCACAGGATGAAGTCGGCGACGATCAGGAAATAGCCTGGAAAACCCATCTGGCTGATCACGCCGAGTTCGAGATCGAGCCGATCCGAATAGTCGGAGGGGTCGAAGCCCGACGCCGTCCCATGGCGTTGGAGGCGCCGCCGGAGACCCTTTTCGGACTGCTCCCGCAGGTACGAATCGACCGTTTGTTCGGCCGGCAGCGGGAACTCCGGCAGGTAATAGGTGCCCAGTTCCAATGCCAGATTGCAGCGCTTGGCGATCTCACGCGCGTTGTCCAGCGCGACCGGAAGATCGCGGAACAGCTCGGCCATTTCCTGACCCGAGCGCAGGTACTGCTGGTCGGAATAGCGGCGCGGTCGCTTGGGGTCGTTCAGGATGCGCCCGTCGTGGATGCACACCCGCGCCTCGTGCGCGGCAAAGTCCTGGCGCTCCAAAAAACGCACGTCGTTGGTTGCCACCACCGGACAAGCGCATTCATGGGCGGCCGCGATGGCGACCTCGAGGTGGCGCTCCTCGGACTCCCGGCCGGTGCGCGCGATGTCGACGTAAAAGCGATTGGAGAACACCTGGGACCAGTGGGCGATCGCCTCGCGCGCGCGCCGCGGCTTGCCCTCCAGCAGCAGGCGCCCGACCTCGCCGTCGGTGAGGCCGGCGAGCGCGATCAGCCCGCGATTGTCCGCTGCCAGCCAGCGGCGATGGACGACCGGCAGGTTGCGGCCCTCGCGCTCGAGATAGGCGCGCGACAGCAGCCGGCTCAGGGTCGCGTAACCCTCCCGATTCTGGCACAGCACGATCAATCGGTCGGGCGCCGCCGCCGGGCCGTCACCGCTCACCCACAGATCGGCCCCCGCGATCGGCTTGACCCCGGCGGCTTCGGCGGCGCGAAAAAACTTGACCAGCGCGAACAGGTTGCTTTGATCGGTGATCGCGACCGCCGGCATGTCCAGTTCGGCGGCGCGTTTGACCAGCGCCTTGACCCTAATCGTCGAGTCGATCAGTGAATACTCGCTGTGTACGGCCAGGTGCACGAACGACATTGATCAGCCCGATGAAGCCTGAGGTCTGGGAAACAACTCGCCCTGTAGCAGCGCGTACACGGGCGCGAAGCTGCGGCGGTGCTCGGGGGTCGGGCCCAGCTTGGCGAGCGCCTTCAGGTGCGCGGCGGTGGCGTACCCCTTGTGCCGGCCGAATCCGTAATCGGGATACTTCGCGTCCAGCTCGGACATGTAGGCGTCGCGCTCCGTCTTGGCCAGGATCGACGCGGCGCCGATGCATTTTTCAACCGCGTCGCCGGCGACGATCGCGCGCGCCGGAATCCCGAACCCGGGCGCTCGATTTCCGTCGACCAGAACGAGCGCGGGACGGGTTCCGAGCGCGGCCACCGCGCGCTGCATGCCCGTCATCGTGGCCTCCAGAATGTTGATTCGGTCGATCGTCTCGCGATCGATCAGGCGGACCGCGAAGCTCAGCCCGTGGCGCCTGATGCGGCCGGCCAGCAGCGTCCGCCGCCGGGCGGTGAGCTGCTTGGAATCGTCGATGTCGCTCCAGTCGCGCGCCGGGTCGAGGATGACCGCGGCGACCGCGACCGGTCCGGCGAGGCAGCCACGTCCCGCCTCGTCGACCCCGGCGACCAGCTTGCCGGCGGCACGGTCTTTCATCCGTCCTCCAGCAGCGTTGCGATCGCGGATGCCGCGCGCGAACTACCGCCGCCGCGAAGCTCGCGGTGGAGTTGATCGAATCGATCCAGCAGCGCGCGGCGGCCCGCTGCGTCCTCGAGCAGGCGCCGCAGCGCGTCGGCCATCGCCTGCGGGGTGGCCTGAT